>JAGBHJ010000002.1 GCA_017935525.1 Clostridia bacterium
GGAGATATCGAAAATACAAATAAGCTTCTTTATACAGTATCAACTGTACAAAAAAAGCTTTTCCGAGAACTTTCAATATTATCTAAGGAATTGAAAACAGAAGTATCATTATTTACTCCTTTCGCGGCTTTTGGCCGAATGGCAGAACGTGTACGCCCCCGCGGCGGCAAGCACCGTGCCGCACACAACCGTAAATATTACCGAGGGCAAATATGCGGATGCCCCTTTGTACGTAAGGGGCGTTACCGCACCGTTGAAGCTGAATGGCAGCTCCAGGCTGTATCCCAGCCCCCTTAATACCTCGGGGATAAGGATAAGCACTGCGGAAATAACTCCCGTCAAAGAGACCGAGTGAAGAACGGAGGATATGGCAAGCACCGTAAGTGCCGTAAAATTCGCGGAAAGCAGACGCAGTAGCAGCAGCTTGATCGCCTCGCTTATTATTGTAGCCTCCGTGATATCGTAAAACTCAAGGCTGGCGGCGGCATAAGAACCATGCAAAAGATCAAAATTGAAGGCAATGCGCCATAGCTCGATGCCGGAGCAAAGGAGTGCGGCAACCGTAACGGCAAGGAGGGTGGACAGGCATTTGCCGAGATACGTGCGCCCTCTGCCGTGCTTCTGAGTGCGCAGCAATGGGTAGAAGCCGTTCTGACGATCCGTTTGGAACGCAAAGATCGGAATTACGGCACAAACAGCAAGGAGGAAGGCATCGTTGCAATAGATGAACAGGTTCTTCCATCCCGTATCGTAAACGAAGCTTACGTTAACACCCTGCCCGTGAAGCTCCTTCAATCTGTCCGCGTAATTGCGCAGACGAATGTAGCTATCGAGCTTTCTTTCCGCCATATAATAATCAGATACGTATTCGCTGTATTCCTTAGGTGTAATAAGCCCGTTATCAATGGCAGCATCCATTTCATCCTTTTTGCCCATTATGGCGGAAAGCTCCCTGCGCAGTGCAACGACGGACTCATATTTCTCATCCGTATACTCGCCCGCGTATTCCTCCATAAACATCTGCCACACCTTGTCGTCCTCCTTAGGAAAGATATAGCGATATTCGTAGCTGTACATACCTTTGACAAGCACGAGCCCAAGCAAGCAGATAATAAATGCGGGATTTGTGTAAAGCTTTTTAAACTCCCACGCAACGACGGAAACGGTGCGCCTCCTTATCCTTGCAGCCACAAGGCTGCGTATCCTTTCCACCGGCTGAGCAAGGGATATGAAGCGACGCTTTTTTTCCGAGGGGAGCGACGGCATCCGCACGTAGGCTACCGCAAAGCACAGCATCGCCATAATTATTATGGGCAAATACAGCGCAAGCGCCGCAAGCTCGCAGGGAAGGCAGGAAAATATGGGTATTTTTACACCTGCAAGAGAGGTGAACAGCTTTTCGCACCCCATAAGGGTTACAAAATTCAAATACTGCGGTATCGTGCCGGGGTTAAGATAGTGAAGGGAGCTTGCAAAATAAGAGCCGAGGACCATAGCGGCGCCGAACACAAAGGGCGGTGCGTAGCCGCGGATCAATGCAGATACCGCAAGCATAGAGTATACCATAACCAATCCGCAGAGGAAATACATTCCCATACGTATAAGCTCCGCACCGAAAACAGTGATCGGATAGGGACAGTTAAGATAATCCGCGGCAAACTGTACCGGCATCGAATACACGTCTGCACCTATCATTATCACCGTCAGAATAATTATCGGAAGCCGCGCACACAGCACCGCCGCCGCTACCGCAAAGGGTACGGCACCAATCTTTGCAATAGCTGTATGAAGCCTGCCTTTTTTTGTGGTCTTGATCAAAGCAACGGCACCGTTGGCACGTTCAGCCGCCAGCAGTGACGATCCCATCAGGAGAAATACGCACAAAAGAAAAGGTATCTCTCCTCCGAATTCAAGTGGTTTTTCCTGCAAGGTGGAAAAGGATACGGGAAACTCCGTTCCGTACAGCTTATTATAATAGATTATGGCCTGCCTTTGGAGCATATAGGGGTAAGAATTATAGGAATAGCCAAGGACCTTATATTCATCGATCCTGCGATACGCAGAGGTAATGATGCGGTCAAGCCTTTCCTTGTGGACGTCTTCATAATCCACCACTCCGTAGAATCTGCGGTAAAGGTAGTAATCTCTCCCCAACTCGCTGGGCAAGTGGACGGAATCGGGATAATTGGGTATGTAAAAGCCTGCGGCAGCCTCGGCCTCCTTGTAAGCCTTGTTATATGCCTCGGCCTCCGAGCGTGCCTTTGCAGGATCCTGAAGATAGTATTCCATATACGCCTCAAGATACGGCAGCAGCTTGTCCTCGTCTGCCTTGGCCTCCAAAAAATACAGGCAGGAGGACACCAACGTAAGCAGCAGCAAGCTAAACGCCAATATCCGATTCATAAAGATCTTCTTGAGCTCAAATCCTAAAAGTCGCATTTGTCCTCCTCTTGTTATTCTCCTCGTTTTATTCAAAAGCGGCCAATAAAACACCCCTATATTATATATAACGCAAAAAAATCCAAAAATGACACGCTTTTTTCAAAACTTTTTTCAAAAAATTGCATTTTCGTAAAAACCGCACAATTACGCTGTATGTTTTTTGTTTTATTTTCCCAACAAAAAAAGCAGGGCGTGCAAGGAATTGCACGCCCTGTCAGTCTGTCGAAAAAGTCACCCTATTGGGTGGCTTTTTTGATATAGATATGGTATAATAGAAGCAAGAAAAATCAGGGGGAGAAAGAATGTTAAGCAGAGGGCAAAACGGAAGAGGCATAATGCAAATGGTATGGTTGGATGACCTTGTACCAAAGGAACATTTGCTTAGAAAGATAGATGCAGCAGTAGATTTTGACAAGATCTATGAAATGGTAGAGGAGCTGTATTGCGAAGACAACGGCAGACCCAGTATAGATCCTGTGGTGCTGGTAAAGATGGTACTGATCCAGCATCTGTATGGATTACCCTCGCTGAGAAGAACAGCAGCAGAAGTAGAGGTAAACGTGGCATACCGTTGGTTTCTCGGATATAGCTTGCAGGACGAGACCCCTCATTTTTCTACTCTTAGTTACAATTTCAAGCACAGATTCACCAGCGAAACAGTTGACAAAATATTTGCTTGGATATTGAACGCGATCGCAGAGGCAGGATATTTATCTCCATCTGCTGTGTTCATAGACGGAACACACATCAAAGCAAATGCGAACAACAAAAAGAAAATTCAAGAGGAAGTTCCCGTAGCATCCAAAAGGTATGCAAAAGAGCTTATGAAAGAAGTTAACGCCGACAGAGAGGAACACGGCAAAAAACCTTTTCATAATGATGACGATGACAACAATGATACTCCCAAGTCCTCAAAACCTAATAAAAACACCTCCAAGAAGAAATTAGCACGCCGTAAGAAGATGAAAACGGTTACCAAGAGTGTAACCGACCCGGAAAGCGGGCTTTTTGTAAAAGGAGATCACAAAAGACAGTTTGCGTATGAAGCTCACACAGCTTGCGATAAGCACGGATATATTCTTGAAACAGTGGTAACTCCCGGCAACGTTCACGATAGTGTAGCCTTTGATGACTTATATGACAAGGTAACAGAAAAGTTCCCCGAAGTAGAAACAGTAGTAGCCGACAGTGCGTACAAGACACCCCACATTTGCAAAAAGGTATTTGATGACAACAGAGTTCTCAGCACGGCATACAAGAGACCCCAAACAATGAAAGATGGGCATGAATGGTGGAAATACGTATACGATGAGCAATATGATTGCATCATCTGTCCCGAATACAACACCCTTGAGTACAGCACTACCAACAAAGACGGATACAGAGAGTACAAGAGCAATCCCGAGATATGCAAGAACTGTCCGACGAGATATCTTTGTACCCATTCTAAAGATTGTGTAAAAGTCGTACAAAGACATATCTGGAAGGATTACGAGGAGCTTGCCGATGATGCGAGATACACTCCCGAATACGCCGACCTATACAAGCGACGCAAGGAAACGATAGAGCGTGTCTTTGCGGACGCAAAAGAAAAACACGCAATGCGTTATACACATTACCGAGGCCTCGCCCAAGTTTCGAATTGGGTAAGGCTTAAATTTGCTGCTATGAATCTCAAAAAATTCGCTAATAGAAAGTGGATGGATAACTATCCCTCCAACTCCTTTGACTTTATTCTCTTTTTTTGCTCCAAGTACGTTAAAACGCCCACCCACGCTTTCGCGTGATGGGCGTTTTTCGACAGACTGGCAGGGCGTGCAAGGAATTGCACGCCCTGTGTCGTAAAAATAACGCGGTATTACTTTTTAAGCCTCTTATCGCACTTAACGGTCAGCTTGGTTCCGAGGGTCTGGAAAAGCTGAACGAGCAGGATAAGAAGTATTACGGCAAGGATCATTATAAGGGTCTTATATCTGTAATAGCCGTAATTGATGGCAATGCTGCCAAGTCCGCCGCCGCCGATGATACCGCTCATTGCCGAATAGCCGAGAATGGTGGTAACCGCGATGGTGGCGTTGGAGATAAGGGAGGGCACGCACTCGGGTATCATGACCTTCACGATTATCTGCATGGGAGAAGCTCCCATACTTTGAGCCGCCTCGATAATATTGGGATTAAGCTCGCGGAGGCTGCTTTCCACCAGACGGGCAACAAAGGGGAATGCGGCAATGGTAAGAGGCACGATAAGTGCTACGGTACCTACCGTAGTTCCCACGATAAGACGTGAAATGGGGAAAACAAGTATCATCAATATAAGGAAAGGGACGGAGCGAAGGAGATTGATGATAACGCCGAGGGTCTGCATCAACCACGCAGGCAGGGGCAGAACACCGTTTTTTTCGCCTGCAACGAGCAGTACGCCCAAGGGCATACCGATTATAATGGCAAGCAGCGTGGACACCACGGTAACGTAAAACGTCTCCCACAGCGCCATGGGGAACTCGGAGATAAATATCTCCCAAGCCTCACGGACCGTTTCGGAGGTGAACAGATCATTTAACATCCGAGGTCACCTCCTCTGTAATAACGTCGTCCACACGCTCAAGATAATCCACGGCGAGCCTGAGGCTTTCCTCACCGCCGGGGATACCCAGCAGCATATTGCCGAACACCTTGCCGCCGATGGTGCGGGTGGAGGCGGAAAGGATGTTTGGGGTGATGCTGATATCAAGAGCCATTTGAGTTATAAGGGGAGCACTTGCCGCCTCGGAGCCGTGGAACACGACACGGAGTATATGCTCGTCCTCCTTGGGGGTGTAAACAAGCCCGTCGTTGCCGTCGGGGAAAACAAGTCGCTTTGCCGCCTTGCTTTTCGGCGTGGAGAACACGGTGGCAACGTCGCCCTCCTCCACCACGGTACCGTTATCGAGGATGGCAACGTGGTTGCATATCTCCTCCACAACGCTCATCTGGTGGGTGATTATTATAACGGTGATACCGAGCTTGCGGTTGATATCGCGGATAAGCTCCAGAATGGAATGAGTGGTCTTTGGGTCAAGTGCGCTGGTTGCCTCGTCGCACAAAAGGACCTTGGGGTCCGTTGCCAATGCACGGGCAATGGCTATCCTCTGCTGCTGACCGCCCGAAAGCTGTGCGGGATACGCCTCTGCCTTATCAGGCAGACCTACGGTATCAAGCAGCTCCAAAGCGCGCTTTTTGGCTTCCGCACGCTTAACGCCCGCAAGCTCCAGCGGAAACATTATGTTACCAAGGCAGGTACGCTGCATAAGCAGATTGAAGCCCTGAAAGATCATGGTAACGTTGCGGCGCACGGAGCGCAGCTCCTTTTCGGAAAGGGCACCCATGTCCACACCGTCAATGAGGACCTTGCCCTCGGTGGGACGCTCCAGCATATTGATGCAGCGCACAAGAGTGCTCTTGCCCGCGCCACTCATGCCGATGATTCCGTATATGTCCCCGTCGTTAATGGTAAGACTTACGTTTTTTAAAGCTTCAAAGGAGCCATCGGCTCCTTTGAAGGTCTTTGTGAGATTTTTAATTTCGATCATTTGGTCTTGAGAGCGTCAAGGGTGGTCTGCTTGCCGCCGTAGATGCCGAGAGGCTCAACGTGAATAGCGCCCGCAGATACCAGCTTGGTGCCGTTTTCCTTATTGAAGTCCTCAAGATAAGGCAGGTGCTGGAAGTAGTTGGCGTCGATCTCGCCGTCGTTTACAACGTTGTTGGGGATAACGTAGTCGGAGAACTCCCTAACTTCAAGGGTGATGCCCTTCTTTGCGAGGATCTCCTTTGCAACCGCAAGGATCTCTGCGTGAGGAGCGGGAGAAGCGGCAACGGTGATCTTGGTGCCGTTCAGAGCCGCGTAATCAACGGTGGTATCGTAGCCGTCGCCGGGATTCTCAACAACGGAAACAACTGCTCCGCCGTACTTGGTGGTGATAAAGTCGGCAACCTCCTTGGAGGAGAGAGCGGCAACGAGAGCCTTTATCTTATCGGTATTCTCGTTTCCTTCCTTAACTGCAACGATGTTGGAGTAAGCGGAAGCGGCACCCTCGGATGCGAGAGACTTTTCAACGGGGTTGATGCCTGCGGCAATAGCGTAGTTGGAGTTGATAACTGCATAGTCAACGTCCTGAAGCACGCGGGGCAGCTGTGCGGCCTCGGTCTCCTTGAAGGTGATGTTGTAGGGATTCTCAACGATGTCGCGGATAGTAGCGGCAATGCCTGCGCCCTCCTTAAGCTTGATGATGCCGTTGGCCTCAAGCAGGAGCAGAGCACGAGCCTCGTTGGTGGTATCGTTGGGGATAGCGATGGTTATGCCCTTGTTACCACATGCGGAAAGAGTAAGGATAGCGGTGAATACGAAAACAGCCGTAAGAATAAGAGAAAGCGCCTTTTTCATAAGTATTCTCCTTATGTTTTTATTTTGTTTGTTTTTTGCTTATATTCTTGCAACGCCGGTCTTGCGGGCGGTATCCATAACTGCCTCGGCAACTACCTTTGCAACGCGCTTGTCAAGAGCAGTGGCAATGATGTTCTCCTCGTTAAGCTCCTCCTCGGAGATAAGAGATGCGAGAGCATAGGAGGTTGCGACCTTCATTTCCTCGTTGATGCAGCTTGCACGGCAATCGAGAGCACCGCGGA
>JAGBHJ010000049.1 GCA_017935525.1 Clostridia bacterium
AATTACCAGGATGAGGTAGTTGACGAGGTAGAGGAGAACGAGGAGCAGGAGGAGCCCCGCGCACAGAGACCTCAGCAGAGAACTCAGGCATATGAGGGACAGCAGACATACAAGAGAACAGGCAGCATCGAAACGATCAAGCCTGCTTCTTACAGCGATGCACACAAGATCATCGAAAAGCTCAGCGAGGGCAACATCATCGTGTTCAGCCTTGAGCTGGTTGACGACGATCTGGCAGTAAGAATTCTTGACTTTGTTTACGGTGGTACATACGCATTGAAGGGTAAGATCAAGGAGGTTGGTACACGTGTTTACGTTGTAACAAACTCTCAGGTAAACCTTTCTGAGATCGCAGGCGACACTCAGCAGAAGAACCCCAATTACAGATAATAGAATTAGTTTCGAAAGGAAAAGCATTCGGTTATGGCGATTACAGTAGATGATATTCAGAAAAAACAGTTTTCCACACGCTCAAGAGGCTATGATAAGTTTGAGGTAGATACATTCCTTGAAGACATTATGATGCAGATGGAGCAGACGGAAACGGAGCTGGATGAATTGAGAAGTAAGTGCTCCTCTCTGTACGAAACGATAAACGTTTACAAGCAGACAGAGGATTCCATGAAGGAAGTGCTTTTGATTGCCAAGGAAAAGAAGGACGACATTATCGATAAGGCAAATGAGGAGGCTGAAAAGATCGTTGCTGACGCAAAGGCAAAGGCTGACGAAATGCTGAACGGTATGGACGTGCAGATCGAAATGCTCAAAAAGCAGACAGAGGATATGAAGGCTCAGTATGCTGACTTTAAGACAAAGTTCGAGGAGCTGCTTAAGAGTCAGCTGGACGCCATGGATCGCTTTGGCAAGGAAGCCGTACAAGAGGCGGCTGAATAATGCTTACGGTTATAATTGCGGCGATTTGCTTTGCCATTGACAGAGTGGCAAAGGTGTTGACGCAGGTATTTGTCAAGCCCGTAGGGTCAATAGTTGTTATAGAGAATATATTCAGCTTTACCTACGTAGAGAACGAGGGCGCGGCGCACGGCATACTGCAGGGCAAAAGGTGGCTGTTTATTGCCATAACCTGTGCGGTGGTGGTGTTTATGGTGATCTTTTTGCTGAAGAATTACAGCAGGATGACCCCGTTGTTCCGAGTGTCGGTGGGCTTGATATTGGGCGGTGCCTTGGGCAATTTGTTTGACAGGATCGTTTACGGGTACGTGGTGGATATGATGCAGGTGACGTTTATTGACTACCCTGTGTTTAACCCTGCGGATAATATGCTGGTGGTGGGAGTGATACTGCTGGGTATTTATCTGTTGTTCCTGGACAAGGTGTTCTTTGTGGACAAAAAGAAGACTTCCCCAAAAGAGAAAGAGGATGGAGATAACAATGCAGAATGATGATATACTGCATTTTACGGTTGAAGACCATGAGTCGGGCGACAGACTCGACGTTTATCTTGCACAGAAAAAGAACGGGAGCTCTCGTTCTTTTTTTCAGCATCTGATAGACGAGGGGTGCGTGACGGTAAACGGAAAGACCGCAAAAAAAGCAGCTTATAAAATGTGCGAGGGGGACGAGGTGGCAGTAAAGCTTCCCGAGCCCGAGGTGATAGATATATTGCCCGAAAACATTCCCTTGGATTTTGTGTACCAGGATAATGACCTTGCGGTGATAAATAAGCCCCAGGGCATGGTGGTGCATCCTGC
>JAGBHJ010000050.1 GCA_017935525.1 Clostridia bacterium
CAACATTCTGGAAAACATAGGTAACGAGGAGTTTTCCCCCTGCGGTATCTACTGGGACGACACTCAAGCAGGTCAGACTGCATATGGTAACCTTTTGATAAACACGATGGGCAACGGATTTTTGGTTGGCGGCGGCAGAGACAACACCGTAATCAACAACATCATTGTAAACTCCACGTATCCCATTCATTTTGACTCAAGAGGACGCGACGGTATCATCAAAAACGGCTGGTACACAGGTGCTCTCCAGCGTACAGGCGGCTTGTGGAGCGCACTTGACCCCTTCGACACAAAGAACGGCATCTGGGCAGAAAAATATCCGTCCTTGGCAAAAATGCACAACAATTACGACGATCTCGACAGCCCCGACTTTGGCATGAACCCCGGCTACGCATTGGTAAAGAACAATATCTGTATCGCAACTACGGAGAAGGGCAATCTGATCAATGAAGCAGTATATCAGTTCGGTACGGTTGAAAACAACGTGGTGACCAACACTATCGAGGGAGTATTTGTCGATGATAAGTACACTCCATCTGCCGAAATATTGGCACAGCTGGATAATTTTGAGCTGATACCCATAGAAAAGATCGGAAGAAACAAATGAAGCTGATTTCTTGGAACGTAAACGGCTTTCGCGCCGTGCTTACAAAAGGCTTTGAGGATGCCTTTGCCGCACTTAATGCGGATATATTCTGCATACAGGAAACAAAGATGCAGCCCGACCAGGCAAGCTTTGCTCCGGAGGGGTATTTCTGCTATTGGTTCAGCGCGCAGAAAAAGGGCTATTCAGGCACAGCAATATTCACAAAGAATGAACCTGTCAACGTAGTGTACGGCATCAACGGCAAGCATACCGATGAGGGCAGGGTCATCACATTGGAGTATGAGGGCTTCTATTTTGTGGGGGCATATGTGCCCAATGCGCAAAGAGAGCTTACAAGGCTGGATTATCGCATGGAGTTTGAGGACGACATGAGGCAGTACCTTTGTGAATTGGATAAAACAAAGCCCGTTGTGTACTGCGGCGACCTTAACGTTGCCCACAACGAGATAGACCTGAAAAACCCCAAGTCCAATATAGGCAATGCAGGCTTCTCCTACGAGGAAAGAGGCAAAATGACGGAGCTTCTTGATTCAGGCTTTACGGACACTTTCCGCCACCTGCACCCAACGGAGGAAAAATACTCATGGTGGAGCTATATGTTCCACGCAAGGGAAAAGAACGTTGGCTGGAGAATAGACTATTTTATCATCTCCGACAGCATCAGGGATAAGCTTGTTTCCGCCGATATACATACCGACATTATGGGCAGTGACCATTGCCCCGTGGAGGCAGTGCTTGATATCCCATTGTAAAAAATCCCTATTTAGTTGACAATTTAACGGACAAAATAATAACGAAGCTGATCCCCACGGAGACGCTTCGTTATTTTTATTTGAAAGGATGTGTAGCAATGGAACACCCATCGGAAAAAGCATTTCTTACCAACCCCGTGGCATCCTCAACGGACAGAACAGGCTTTGCCGTTACCGTGCCGCCCACAGAGGACTCCGCCCGTGAGCTTTCCGAAATGTTTGGAAATATCCCGCTTACCTCGCACAAAAGAACAAAGAGGGATAAATACAAAAGGATGTCGTCAAAGCACAAGGGCTGATACAATATAGCCCACCGCAAGGGCGATCAAGCCCTTTGTCAGCTTAAACAATACCACCGAGGTGACACTTCCTCCGCTCTCCCCCACAAAGCCCGCTATCTGCATATTGACACAAGCACCTCCCCAGGACACCGCAAAGCACAAAAGCCCAACTCTTACGGCAATGGGGAGAGTGCTTTTTGCTATTCCTGCGCAGCCCGATGACATTTCCAGCACCGTGGAGATCACCGCAACCGCATCAGCACCCAGGTACGGTACTCTGCTCAGCAATCGTCCTATGAGGGAAAACAGAACTATATACCCACATACGCCCACAAGAGTCCTTGCGGCTTTGTCGATGCTGTCCCGCAGTAATGCGCCAAGACTGCAACTCTGTACGGTATTTAGCACAGCAGTCTCCACCTTATACTCATTTCTTGTTCTAAAAACGAGCTTATACGCCACAATATGCGCCAGATAATGGCATAATAATACAATCACTCCCACTTTTGTGTTATCCATCATACCGACACCCACCGTTGCCACCATAAACATGGGAGAGCATAGTGATGCCAAAGCCGCCACTCTGCCAAGGTCGCTACGTTTTATCTGCCCCGACACCACCAGCTCCGCAGATATTTGTGCTCCTACGGGGTAACCCGACACCATGCCTACCGCAAGCGCCTTTGTGCCCGCCTCGGGGATGTCCATCCATCTTGCAACGGCGTTCAACCCTCTCAGCCCATCCAATGCCCCGGTAGCAACAAGCATATTCCCC
>JAGBHJ010000051.1 GCA_017935525.1 Clostridia bacterium
ATGAGGGCGAATGGCTGCCGAACTAGGATTTGAACCCAGACAGAATGATCCAGAGTCATTTGTGCTACCATTACACAATTCGGCAATTTCTATTGACTCGCTGTCAACGATGTATATTATACAACAGAAACAGTTTTTTGTCAAGAGGTTTTTTGCAATTTTTTTGAGATTTTTCAAAAAATCATTGAGCGATCCCGCGACCGTGCCAAAGTGCGAAGACAGCAACGCCGTTCGGACTTAACTATTACACCACAATGAAATGCGTTATCCGCATTTCTTCCTTATGTGGTTCAATAATTACATTATTGTAATTATTATAACACACAATGACTGAATTGTCAAGGGGAATAATGGGCGACGGATACAAAAATAAGGCGATATCCCTTGGTAGGAATATCGCCTTTGTTTTTATCAGAACAAGCCTGTGATAACGCCGTTGGAGTCAACGTCGATTTTTTCTGCTGCGGGAACCTTGGGCAGACCGGGCATTGTCATTATCTCACCCGTCAGGGCAACTATAAAGCCTGCACCTGCGGAGATCTTAACGTTGCGCACGGTAACCGTAAAGCCCTCGGGAGCGCCCAGCTTTTCCGGGTCGTCGGAGAATGAATACTGGGTCTTTGCCATGCAGATGGGGAGCTTGTCGTAGCCGAGTGCTGTAAGCTCTGCGATCTGCTTTTGTGCGTTGGGTGTGAATGTCACGCCGTCGCCGCGGTAAACGTTCTTTACGATGTCTGCGATCTTGTCTTCTATCGTACCCCCAAGAGAGTAGGAGAATGAGAAGTCGTTTTCCATATCGCAAAGACGGCATACCTCCTGAGCAAGCTCAATTGCGCCGTTGCCGCCCTCTGCCCATACTGTGGACAGACAAACGTTAACGCCCAGCTCCTTGCACTTGTCGATTATCAGCTGTACCTCGGCATCCGTATCCGTGGGGAATCTGTTGATAGCAACAACTGAGGGGAGCTTGTAAACGTCCTTGATGTTGGAAACGTGGCGGAGCAGGTTGGGAATACCCTTTTCGAGAGCAACCAGATTTTCCATACCCAGCTCTGTCTTTGCCAAGCCGCCGTGCATCTTAAGAGCGCGGATGGTGGCAACGATAACCACTGCGGAGGGCTTGAGCTGAGCAAGTCTGCACTTGATGTCAAGGAACTTTTCTGCGCCCAGGTCAGCACCAAAGCCTGCCTCTGTAATTGCGTAGTCTGCGGACTTCATGGCCATCTTTGTGGCGATGACGGAGTTACAGCCGTGGGCAATGTTTGCAAAGGGTCCGCCGTGAACAAATGCGGGTGTACCCTCCAATGTCTGCACGATGTTGGGCTTGATGGCGTCCTTAAGGAGAGCCGTCATTGCGCCCTGAGCCTTCAGATCGCCGCAGGTAACGGGCTTTCCGTCAAACGTGTAAGCCACTATGATGTTGGAAAGACGCTGCTTGAGGTCGTCTATTGAGCTTGCAAGACAAAGAACAGCCATGATCTCGGAGGCAACTGTAATATCGTATCCGTCCTCTCTGGGCACGCCGTTTACCTTGCCGCCCATGCCGTCCACGATAAAGCGGAGCTGGCGGTCGTTCATGTCAACGCATCTTTTCCATGTGATCCTGCGCACGTCAATGCCGAGGGCGTTGCCCTGGTGGATGTGGTTATCCAGCATTGCAGCCAAAAGGTTGTTTGCAGCGCCGATTGCGTGGAAGTCACCCGTAAAGTGCAGGTTGATGTCCTCCATGGGGACTACCTGTGCATAGCCGCCGCCTGCCGCACCGCCCTTTACACCGAATACAGGTCCCAAAGAGGGCTCACGGAGAGCAACTGCAACGCTCTTGCCGATCTTCTTCATACCGTCTGCAAGACCGATGGTTGTAGTAGTCTTACCCTCGCCTGCGGGGGTGGGTGTAATAGCCGTCACAAGCACCAGCTTGCCGTTGGGGCGTGTGGACTCTCTCAAGTAAGAGAGGTCCACCTTTGCCTTGTATTTGCCGTAATTTTCCGTATATTTTTCATCAATTCCAATGGATGAGATAACCTGAGAAATGGGGAGCATTTCACAGGACTGTGCTATTTCTATATCTGTCTTCATAGCCATTATCCTTTCTGATGATATTGATTATTTGAAGTACTTAACAGCGGACTCAAACATCTTCATGTCGTAAATACCGCATACGTTCTTGTAAAGGTCGCTTGCTGTACGCTCGGAGTGACCCATCTTACCGAATACTCTGCCGTCGGGTGATGTGATACCCTCAATAGCAAATGCAGAGTTGTTGGGGTTAAAGCGGATATTGTCCGTGGGCACGCCGTCAAAGTCAACGTACTGTGTTGCGATCTGTCCGTTTGCTGCCAGCTTTGCGATAACTTCGTCGTTAGCGTAGAATCTGCCTTCACCGTGGGATATCGGCACCGTGTAAACGTCACCAACCTGAGTTGCGCTGAGCCAAGGTGACTTGTTGGATGCGATCCTTGTGCGAACAAGTCTTGACTGGTGGCGGGAAATTGTGTTGAACGTCAACGTGGGGTCGTTCTCGTTTGTGTCAATTATCTTGCCGTAGGGCACCAGACCAAGCTTTACAAGAGCCTGGAAGCCGTTACAGATACCGCACATAAGTCCGTCCCTGTTTTCCAAAAGGTCAGCCACGCCGTCCTTTATTGCAGCATTTCTGAAGAATGCGGTGATAAACTTACCGGAGCCGTCGGGCTCGTCACCACCGGAGAAGCCGCCGGGGATGAACACAATCTGGGATTCCTTCAGCTTTTGAGCAAAATACTCAATGGACTGGGAGATACCCTGTGCGGAAAGGTTGTTAATAACGATTATCTCGGACTGTGCACCTGCCAGGTTCATTACCTTTGCCGTGTCGTATTCGCAGTTTGTGCCGGGGAATACGGGGATGATTACCTTGGGCTTTGCAAATGATACCTTGGGTGTGGGGTAGGACTCTGCCTTGTATGAGAATGCGGGGATCTCCTTGTTTTCCGTAGGAATATTGCAGGAGAAAATAGGCTCCAGCTTGTTCTCGTATATCTCAAGCAGCTTGCCCAGACATACCTTGCTGCCGTTGTAGGAGATGCACTTGCAATCCGTTGTTGTACCGATAACCTCGCCCACGCAAACGTCCTCGGTTACCTCCAGCAGGAATCCGCCGTAGCAGTAGCCGAAAATGTCGTTAAGGCTCAGCTTGTCGTTAAATGCAAAGCCGATGTCGTTACCGAAAGCCATCTTCATAACAGCCTCTGCGATACCGCCGTAGGTAGGTGTATAAGCCGCAACTACCTTCTTTTCTCTAACCAGAGTGCTTACGGTGTTGTAAACGCTCTTGAGGGACTCTGCCACGGGCAGGTTGTCGCTGTCGTATTCGGGCTTGATGAGCACCACGTTGTGGCCTGCCTTCTTAAATTCGGGGGAGATGATGTTTTCCGTCTTGTCCGTTGTAACGGCAAATGAAACCAATGTGGGCGGAACGTCCAGCTTTTCAAATGAACCACTCATGGAGTCCTTGCCGCCGATGGAGCCGATCTCAAGATCCTTCTGCGCCATAAACGCACCCAGCAATGCCGCAAAGGGCTTGCCCCAGCGTGTACCGTCCTTAAGGGGCTTTTCAAAATACTCCTGGAACGTGAGGTAAACGTCCTTAAACTGTCCGCCTGCCGCGATCAGCTTGGAAACTGACTCAACTACTGCCAGGTATGCGCTGTGGTAGGGGCTCTTTTCTGCAATGTAAGGGTTGTAGCCCCAAGCCATAAGTGAGCAGGTATCCGTTGTCTTGCTTTCTACGGAGATC
>JAGBHJ010000052.1 GCA_017935525.1 Clostridia bacterium
GGATACGTTGTAAGCTTAATCAGACAAACAAAGAGGATGAGAACGCCGCATGGGCTTTGAGGACCGTTTGGGGCGTTGGATACAAATTTGAGCTCAAGCAGCAATAAACAAGCAAACAAAGCATGGTCCCAAGCCATGCTTATTTTTTCAAACAGGAAAGTCTATGAACAGATCAAAACTAACACCTAACCAATTGCTCTCAATGGCAGCACACGAAATGCGATCCCCTCTCACCTGCATCAAGGGGTATCTTACCGCCATCAAGGACGGAGTTGTAAGCGATGAGGGAAAGGATAAATACCTCGGCATTGCCATTGAGGAAGCAGATAAGCTGATAGACCTGCTGGAGCAGGTAATGACAATATCCCGACTTGACGAAATGCTCACAAGCCCTCAAAAGGAAGACTTTGACGTCAGCGAGCTTATCCGCAGGGTAATTATAGAAAAATATAACGACATCGAGGCAAAGGGCCACAGCATCAGCGCAGAGCTGCCCGACGTCGCCATAGCATTCGCAGACAAGCTCCTTATCAAAAAGGTTATCGCAAACCTTGTGGAAAACGCCATCAAATACACTCCACAGGGAGGCAATATCACAGTGTCCACGCATGACGACGGTGACAAATTCGTCATCACCGTCAGGGATACGGGCGTGGGAATTAAGGACGAGGATCTTCCCCATATCTGGGACAGCTTTTACAGAAGTACAGCCAACGACCCCACACTTTACAAGGGCCACGGGCTTGGGCTTTCCATCGTAAAGGAGATACTCACATCCCACGGCGAAAGCATTTGGGTCGAGTCCGAATATGGCAAGGGTACAGCATTCCGCTTCACCCTCTCCAAACAGAAATAATATAATACTGTCAACAATAATTCATATTGCCGTCACATTGCAAGAGTATAATATAGCAATAAAAGTTGAAAATATCGTCATTCTTTTGAAAGGAACGTACTAATATGGATGATTTTGAATTTGAAATACACAAAAACAAACGAAACCTTCTGTCCAAGTGCTTACTGGCTCTTGTGGCGTGCTTTGTGATCGCATTTGCGCTTATTCTTGTTCTAAAGTCATTGTCCGATATACCCTATTCCGAGGACCCTCAGTCAGGGCCTACCGCGGAATTGATTGACGGAACATCCTTTGTGGTGGATGAAAATACGCCACTTGCCGACATTTACGAAAACGTGGTCGATTCCGTCGTAACGGTCGTAAACAGGTTTGTTACGTCAGTTTACCCCACAGTGGTTGAGGACGAAAGCTTCGGCTCAGGCTTTATAGTAACAGAAGCAGGTCACATCGTCACAAATTATCACGTTGTGTCCGGCGCATCACAGCTGACGGTCGTTCTTTATAACCGGAACACATACCCCGCTACTCTCATCAATTACGACGAGGATGCGGACATCGCAGTATTAAAGATAGAAGCAAACGAAGATCTTTCCGTTGCATACATTGGCTCATCTGCAAATTCAAGAACGGGTGACGCTATCTTTGCTGTAGGAACTCCCTACGACCGCGGACTTTACGGCTCATTGACGTACGGCAGAATATGCTTTGCCGAAAGAGAAATGCCCGCCGACAAAAACCGCTACCTGCAGATAGACGCCGCCATCAACCCGGGCAACAGCGGTGGCCCTCTCTTTAACATGAAGGGCGAGGTCGTTGGTATCAACACATACAAAATATCCAAGGAGGGTGTGGATAACCTCGGCTTTGCAATAGCATCGTCCTCCTTTAAGCCCTTTGTTGAAGCATCCCTCACAAGAGTTGCCGACTCCAGAATAGGCATCGGCATTTCGGGCATTGCCATCAAGGACACCATTTACGCAAACAAGCTTGACGACGGCGTTATAGTCATCAGCGTAGTGGCAAACGGTCCCGCAGACTTGGCAGGTATCCAACCCTACGATATAATCATCTCCATAAACGGCTCTCCCGTAGCCTCTGCCGAGGACATCAAGAATTATATCGCCAATCTGAACGCAGGCGATTCCGTATCCGTTGACGTTGTGAGAGATTCATCATCACAAATAGTTACGTTGACGGTGGTCCTCCAGACCATGGATTTTTACGAATAACAAAAACAAGAACCGATACTTCAAGTATCGGTTCTTTCGTATCTTACAGAAGAATACCACTATTTTTCATCAACGTATTCCAATATATCCCCAAGGTCACATTTCAACACACGGCAGATGCGATCCAAAATATAGCTGTCGTAACGTACGACACGGTTTTTGTAATAACGGTCAATAGTTTGAAATTTGACCTCTGTTCTCTTTGCCAACTCATACCGCGTAATTCCGCGCTCATCCAGATACTTGTCTATCGTCAATCTTACCATGGTTATACCTCCCTTTATGTATATATTTTATCGTATATATACCTGATTGACAATTTCTCTATTTTGGTATATACTTATATAGGTATATACCAAAAGGAGGGAAATATACGATGAAATTGCTTATTGCAGGATCAAGAAGCATCACCGACCTTGACCTGTCGCCATATATCCCCGACGACGTTGACACCGTCATCAGCGGCGGCGCAGACGGAATAGACCGACTGGCAGAGCAGTACGCAGACAAGCACCACTTGTCAAAATACATACTCCGCCCACGTTACGACCTATACCGCCGTGCCGCACCGCTAAAGCGCAACGAGCAAATGGTGGAGCTTGCAGACTCCGTGCTTGTTATATGGGACGGCAGATCAAAAGGCACTCAGTATACGATAAAATACGCAAAGAAACTAAACAAGCCACTTACAATTATTGAGATATGAAAACAATCATTCATAGCCCATACCGCTATTGACATCCTCAACCGTTTGTGGTAGAATATTTACTGTCAAGCTTACGGAGGCAATTATGAACAGCATACAGGACAATTACATACTTTCAAACGGCGTTGCTATCCCCTGCGTGGGCTTTGGCACGTGGAAGCTCCTTGAGGAGGAATGCGTAGAATCCGTTTCCTACGCCATACAATGCGGATACCGTCATATCGATACCGCCACCGCTTACAGAAACGAAAAAAGCGTTGCAAGAGGTATAGAAAGATCCGGCGTCAAACGCGAGGATATATTTATTACCGATAAGCTGTGGAACAGCAGCAAGGGCTACGAGCAAACCATTGCCGCTTGCAAAAAGTCCCTTGAATTCCTCAATACGGACTATATAGATCTTTATTTGATACATTGGCCAAGGTCAAAAAAGCATTTTGACGATTATATCCAGCAAAACGCATCCACATGGAAAGCCTTTGAGACCCTGTACCGTGACGGCCTTGTGAGAGCCATCGGCGTTTCAAACTTTTTGGAGCATCACCTTACTCCGCTTTTTGACACCGCACAGATCTTGCCCATGGTAAACCAGCTGGAGCTTAGCCCTCAATGCAGACAGGACTCCACGGTGGAATTCTGCAGAAGGTATAATATCCTGCCAGAGGCATACGCGCCTCTCACCCGTTCCAACGCTCTGAATTCGCCCCAGCTGACGAGTATTGCGCAAAAGCATAATTGCTCGCCTGCCCAGATCTGCCTCGCCTGGAGCCATTTGATGGGCTACCTGCCCATTCCAAAGTCTGCCCACAGGGACAGAATACTGCAAAACACCCAATTCTTTGACATTGTGCTCGACAGCGACGACCTTTCCGTCATCGACGAGCTTAAAATACTTGGCAGGATCGTGGCTGACCCCGACGATCCTCCGTTTTGACAAGGAGAAAGCATGAGAGACGTTACATTTGCCAACATTGGCACAAGCAATATAACACAAAATTTTATTGACGGCACAAAGATATCAAAAAAACTGGTCCACGCCGCAGTATATTCAAGGACACGCGAACAGGGGCTTGAATTTGCCCGTAAAAAC
>JAGBHJ010000053.1 GCA_017935525.1 Clostridia bacterium
GGCGAGGGTCTTGAGAAGAGAGTGGACAACTTTGCTGAGGAAGTTATGAAGCAGATGTGATCCATCTCCCCTACTTTATCAAGTAACAAGCGACCGCAGTGGCTCTATGCCATTGCGGTTTTTTGTTTTGGCAATTAACCGTTGCTTGACACGAAAATGATTGTATGTTATACTATATTCAGAACAACAAACACGGAGGTAGTTATGTCCCTGCTGTATCTTTCCCCTGCCGATAACCGAGCGCGGCGAGTAAATGACGATATTTTCTCCAATCTTAATATTGATAAGCTGCTGGATGACAAGACCCTTGACGTAATGGCATTGTCCATCACAAAAGATGAGCTTCTCTGCCGCCGCGAAGTATTTCGCAGACTGCTTGACTGTGGTCTTTACCGCGTATTTTACAAATTGAGGGCAGAGCTTGCTGACCTTGACTCCTGCTTTTACGTTTTTGACAAATCAACAAACCTGCTGGAACAGATATTCCGCGCCAAAAACGTTTTTGAATCATACAAAAGAGCGTGGGAAACTGTAACCGGCATTGAACCCAACGGCAATCCCCTGTTGCAGCAGCTAAAGGACCATCTGCAAACCATGGACAACGCCATTGCAAAGTTGGACAAATTCTCCAAAGACCATCAAGAGGAGCTTGACGCATTTTCAAGAGGAAGAATACGTCTGGGTGGCGGAGCGTCCCTTGTTGCGCCTTCAAAGGGCTCATGCGGTACGGTGGATCAGTTTGTATCTCTCGCACAAGGCATAGGGATCGATATCACCGACCCCATGGCACACAGCAGAAACGTAAAGCTTAACGACCATTTTGCCGCTAACTATTGTATAGCGCACCGCAAAAGAGCCTCCGTGCTTTCCGCATACCCCAAGCTTATAGCAGACCTTGACAGAGGTATACTGAATTACCGCGACGAGGTGGATTTTTACATTAAGGTCTGCGACCTTGTAACAAAGGCATCAACCCACGGCATCAAGTGGGTACTACCCCACATCACCGACAGCAAATGCTTTAACGCTACCAGCGTGTATGATATTTCCCTGCTTGGCGAGGGTGTTGAAAGCATAGTACCCAATGACGTTTGGTTGTCACAAGCCGAAAACGTATTCTTTATTATAGGCGCAAATGGCGGCGGAAAAACATCCTATCTGAGGGCCGTGGCAATAAATGCGCTGCTGGCAACCGCAGGCTGCCCCATTTTTGCGGAAGCAGCAAGCATCTACGGCTTTAACAAGATATACACCCACTTCCCTGCCGACGAAAGCTTTACTGGCTCGGGACGCTTTTTGGAAGAAAAACAGAGAACGGATATCATTCTTAACGTTTGCGGAGAAAACGACCTGGTATTTATGAACGAAACGTTCTCCGGTACAGACGAACAAAAGGGCTCGGGCGAAACCGTATCCGTTGCTCGCAGGCTTAATGAAAATGGATGTATGGGGCTGATAGTCACCCACTTTGGGGCGATACCCTTTGACAACTACCCCGTACTTTGTACCGACGTAAACGGCGAGGAAAGGACGTTCCGCATCATCCGACGGGATAAACGGATAAATGCCCACGCAGACGATATTCTCAAAAAGTACGATCTTACAAGTGATCTGATATCCAAGCGACTGCAAAGGAGAAACAGCAATGGTACATGATATTCTGTATAAAACAAAGGAAGACAAGCAAAAAGGTGATGAATTCTTGTCGGAAAACCTCATGCTGGAAAGAATTCTTGCGCCGTTCATCCCCGAGAGCGAAAAACTCCACCGTCTGACAGAGGATTTTTGCCATCCATTGCAAAGCATTGAAAATATAAGTTACCGCAGAGAGATATTCTCTGACTTATACTACTCCCCCGATATTCTTTCCAAGCTCAAAAAAATGCTGGGGAGTATAAAAAGACTATACGACGACATAAACTCACAACGTCGCCACCGTTCAATGAACGTTCCTCTTGTGTTATTAAAGATGCGTGCGGATTCATTAAAGCAGGTGCTGACGCTGTTTGCTGACCTTGCACTCACAGCAAGGAGCATCTCACCCAAAAGCAATGCGTTAAAAGCCATAGCAGAAAGGATAGCGCGTATAGGAAAGGACGAGGAAAATGCCGCATTCGTCCGCTTTTTAGAGAAAATAGACTCCATTCGCTCCGATCAGGTACACAATATGGAGATAGTATTGAATGAGCATGGCAAGATACAATTCTGCCAGCTTACCGATGCACAGATCGAGTATTCTCCGCAGCCTCCTTCAAGAGGGTTGAGAGACTTGTTCTCAAAACCGCAAAC
>JAGBHJ010000054.1 GCA_017935525.1 Clostridia bacterium
CAAAAAATATAGCCATCAAGTATTGCATGACAATATAGGATATAATATCAGAATGGAATTGTATGCTACGAGAATGATGGCAATTCATGATCTGGTTGATGATAATTATCTAAAATTACCCAAAGATCCTAGCAGATCTTCGCTGGGTATGCACCTCTTCTTAAAATAACAAATACACCGCCGAGAGTAACCGTTTGGTAGCTTTCGGCGGTGAAATATTTTATAATGCACAACCACCGACGGTGGCGAGTAAGTATGCTCCGCCCCATACATCCGGATCGTGAGTGCTTTTTATATGGTGCAGGGGTTGATTTGGCAGCTTGCTGCAATATTACGCTGCACGGTATTCATCCACAGAATACGCCACGTTGCCAACGTAAATGGGTCTCTGGGGAGCAGATGGTCTTGTAGGCGTAATGGGTGTTGTGGGGGCAGGTCTTGCTGCGCGCTTGGGCATTGCGTTCATGTGCTTCAGTGCGTTGTAAACGTCGTTTACAATATACCTTGCAACTGAAAGCAGACCGATAACCGCTGCAAATGAAACGACAACAGCAACGTCGCCCGTTGTAAATGATGTCATATATGCTGCTCTTGTAAAAGCGATGATGATAACTGCTGCAACTGCTGCGTATGTTGTAAGTGTAGTAATGGACTTGAGTAAGCCTCTGATTATTCGTAATGTTTTCATATTATTCCCTCCCAGGATAGTTTTATTTGTCAAAATTACCTTGTGTCGTAATTTGTATCTATATTATATACCTTTTGTCGTAATTTGTCAAGTGTTTTTTCAAAAAAATTACGCCAAAAGGTAAAAATACTTGATTTTTTTTGAAAACTGTGGTATACTATTATCACAAACGATGCGAAAGCAAATTGGACGGTGTGATATGAATTTTATCGAAAAGCTTGATATGCTTATGGAAAAGCGCGGTATGCGCAGGAGTGACCTTGCAAGGGGTAGCGGCTTGCCCTATACGACTATTGACGGTCTGTTCAAAAAGGGTGCTGACAATCTTAAGCTCCAGACGTTAAGGTCCATAGCGGATTATTTTGGTGTCAGCATTGATTACCTTGTATATGATGACTTTGTGGATCTTGAGTGCGCTGATGACGAGGAAAGACGCATTCTCGCAAGATATAAGGAGCTGGACGGCATGGGTAAAAAGTCCGTGATGATGACGCTTGATTCCCATTACGAGAGGGTCCAGAAAGCCCGTGAAGCCCTCAATGCCAGGGAGTATGTGGAAATACCTTACTTTGAGGATAAGGCTGCTGCAGGCTCAGGATACCAGCTTAACGACGGCGGTCACGATATGCTTAAGGTGGCAAGGTCCAGAAAGACCGACAGAGCAGACTTTATCGTTACAGTCAGCGGTGCCAGCATGGAGCCGGAATTCTTTGACGGGGAAAACGTGCTTGTGCACGCCCAGCCCGACGTTTACGAGGGTGAGGTCGGTATATTTGTTGTAAACGGCAACGGCTACATAAAGCAAAAGGGTAAGGACAGACTCATCTCCCTCAACAGAAAGTACAAGGATATTTTTGTTGATGAGTATGACGAGTTCTACTGCGCAGGCAAGGTAGTCGGCAAGCTGGATGATGACGAAATTATTACTTTTGATAATTGATAAAAAAACCTCCTGAAATACCTCAGGAGGTTTTTGATTATTGGTTATCTAACAAACGTTAAACTTACTTTTTGTTGGAAATTGCCGTTACCATATTTACCTCAACCTTCTTGTCGTAGCAGGAGAACATTTCGTCAACGCCCTCGGGTACGCTCTTTTGTGTAAGGAGAGAGATAATGGGCACGATCACAAGGTTGCCAAGCATTGCAAATACACCGGAGTAGAGTGAATTCTTAAATATCACGTTCAAAACAGGGATGTCAGCAACAGCAAATACACCCAGAGAAATAAGGAGCTGAATGATCATGATCGCTGTACCGAATATAAAGCTTACGACAACGCTTGTCTTTGTAGTCTATTTCCAGTACAGACCGTAGAGGAACGGTGCAAGGAATGCGCCTGCCAAAGCACCCCAGGATACGCCCATCAGCTGTGCGATAAAGGTTACCTTGGACTTTGCCTGTACGATGGCGATAACTGCGGAAACAATGATGAAGAAAGCGATAAATACTCTCATAATCGTTATCTTTTTTTTGTCCGTCATTTCCTTTTTGGATACGGGGGCAATAAGATCCAGCGTAAGAGTTGAGCTTGACGTCAACACCAGCGAGGACAACGTTGACATTGATGCGGAAAGCACCAGCACCAGCACGATGGCAATAAGCACGTCGGGGAGGTTGGAAAGCATGGAGGGCACTATGCTGTCAAAGCCCTCTGTAGCTACCTGGTCGGGTGTGGCAAAAAGTCTGCCGAAGCCGCCGAGGAAGTAACAACCTCCCGCAACTATGATTGCAAATGCGGTGGAGATTATCGTACCCTTTTGGATGGAATTCTCGCTCTTGATGGAGTAGAATTTACCAACCATCTGGGGCAGACCCCACGTTCCGAGAGAAGTAAGCAAAACTACCACAAGCAGGTAGAACGGGTCGGGTCCCAGGAAGGATGCGTATGCGCCGTTCATAACGTCGGATTCGATATTTGCCAGAGCCTTCATGGATTCCATAAAACCGCCGTTCTGGTTAAGCACTGCGGCAATTACCGCAACGATGCCAAAGAGCATTATAACGCCCTGGATAAAGTCGTTGATCGCGGTTGCCATGTAGCCGCCTACAATAACGTAAATTCCCGTAAGCACAGCCATTGCGATAACGCAGTATGCGTAGTCGATGTCAAACGCCATTTCAAACAGACGGGAAAGACCGTTGAACAGGGATGCCGTGTAGGGCACAAGAAATACGAACGTGATAGCGGACGCCGCAACTCTGAGCTTTGTGGACTTGTAACGGTTGCCAAAAAAGTCGGGCATGGTTTTTGATCCGATGTGCTGTGTCATGACTCTTGTTCTTCTGCCCAGAACTACCCAGGGGAGAAGTGAGCCTATAAAAGCGTTACCCAGACCGATCCATGTGGATGCAATGCCGAAGTTCCAGCCAAACTGACCTGCATAGCCTACGAAAATAACGGCTGAAAAGTAGGACGTACCAAACGCAAAGGCTGTAAGCCAGGGACCGACAGATCTGCCGCCCAAAACAAAGCCGTTTACGTCAACACTGTGCTTTCTGCAGCTTGCACCAACAATGATCATGCTGGCAAAAAACGCTACCAAAAGAATGGTCTTAATTGCCATTTTTAATACCTCCAATTCTACAAGGGGAAAACGGCAAATAAAAAAAGTCCCCTAGCAATAATGCAAGAGGACGATAATTAACCGTGGTACCACCTCTATTTGCTGTTACAAACAGCCTCTCAGGCACAATGAATTACACGATGCCTTATCACTGTAACGGGTGCACCCGCCGTAGCCTACAAGCGACGCCTTCGGTACGGAGCTAACGAAATGTATTCATACGGGACCTTGCTGCTGTCTTACACCTGCCGACAGCTCTCTGCGAGCTCATTCTCCGCACTACTTATTTTCGCTCAACGCATTATGTGCGAATTATAACACCGTTTTACAGTTTTGTCAATAGGTAAAATACAATATTTTGTATTTTTATTATAGAAAATGCAGAATACTGACATAAATATCAGCTTCTTATCCTGAGACAGTTGAGTATTGCCAGCACAAGCGTACCGACGTCGGCAAATATTGCAAACCACATATTGGAAAGCCCCAATATGCTCAGTATGAATACAAGTATCTTGACAGCGAGAGAGAATACGATATTAAAGTATATGATATTCATAGTCTTTTTTGAAAGGTTGGCGAGCATTGCCAGCTTTGACACGTCGTCATCCATTATTACTACGTCGCTGACCTCGATAGCAATATCTGCACCTGAGCTGCCCATTGCAATTCCTATGTCTGCAACGGAAAGGGAGGGGGAATCGTTTATTC
>JAGBHJ010000055.1 GCA_017935525.1 Clostridia bacterium
TACTCTCTCGCAGTAAGCATCCTTTCTGTTGTTGATTATATGATACAAAAGCTTTATGCCCAAGTGGGACATTCCTATCTCATACACATCGGGGAAAACAAATGCGTATCTTATGTCAACGGACTTGGGATCCTTTACCACCTGATTTAACTCGTTACCCGTGTATCGGGACGGTTTTTCCACCAATGGGAGTATTTCTTCAAAGCTGAGCATACCTGCACCTCCAATTTGCTATTCTCATAATAAAGAGGCAAAGTAATAAACTTTACCTCATACACTCATCTTACACCTCGCCGATCTCCAGCGCAGGATTTGCATTCATAGAAAGGTCGTCGTAAAGACCCCTCTTTAACTTGTAGTACGCCGCACACGCCACCATGGACGCATTGTCCGTACAAAATTCAAACTCCGGTACAAAAAGCTCCTTTTTGCGCTTTGACGCCTGAGCCCCCAGCATTTCTCTCAAAAGTCTGTTTGCCGCAACACCGCCTGCAAGGGCGATCTTTTTGTAGCCGTATTTTTCCGCGGCAAGCATTGTCTTTGACACAAGGTCACTTACCGCAGTATATTGGAAGGACGCCGCAACGTCGTTCACATTGATATCCTTGTTATTGTGTATATAGTTCAACACGCTGGTCTTAAGACCGCTGAATGAAAAATCCAGCTCGTTTGTCTTGATCCTTGCCTTGGGAAAGGGTATCGCCTTGGGGTCTCCTCCCTCTGCCGCCCTTTGGATATAGGGACCACCGGGGTAACCCAACCCCAGCTCACGGGATATCTTATCAAAGGCTTCGCCCGCCGCATCGTCAAGAGTCTGACCCAGTATTTTGTAGTCTGAGTAACTATTCACCGCAACTATCTGCGTATGTCCGCCCGAAACCACAAGGCACAAAAACGGCGGCTCCAGCTTTGGTGACGAAATGTAATTTGCGCAAACGTGAGCCTCCATATGGTTTACACCCACAAAGGGTACTCCCAATGACAAGCTGACTGATTTTGCCGCATTTAAGCCCACCAGCAACGCACCAACAAGCCCGGGACCGTAGGTGGATGCCACCGCATCAATATCGCCGTAATCCATACCCGCCTGCCTCATTGCTTCGTCCAGCACCAAACCTATATTTTCAATATGCTTTCTGGACGCCACCTCGGGCACCACTCCACCAAACGTGTTGTGGATCTCTATCTGCGACGATATGCACCCCGAAAGCACCTGTCTGCCGTTTCTGACAATGGAGACGGAAGTGTCATCGCAGGACGTTTCAAACGCCAGAATATTCCAATCCTTTTTATCGGCAAGAGCCTTTATTCTTGCCTCGGCATTTTGTTTATACATAATTTACCAACCAAAAGTGACCACGTCACTCAAACTTATCGGAAACCATTTTTTGCAGGGCTCTCACCAGCGAATCCTCCGCCGTGCCCCATGGCTCCTCTCTGAATCTGTAATCAAATTTCTTTTCAAACCAATCAAGCTCGGAATCGATCCTTTCAAAGGACTTGTACATCAACGGCATAATGAACCTTAACCATTCAGCCGCGCCTGCCGCACCAAACTGCTCGTTGGCAATTTCAACAGAGCGCTTCAGATGCTGCAAGCACAGACCCCTTGAATTCTGAAGCCCATGGCGGAAATCCTCCGACGTTCTGAACAGATACAGCATTGTGTAAATATATCTGTCCATTGCTTCGTTGACCTTTTTGCACACCATGCACTCGTTGTGCTTATTCTCCAGCCATTGGCAGAATTCCTCAAACTGACGGAATTCATCGCCCTTTTTGACCGCAAAGAGCTTTTTCTTTGTGTTCAATGGCAGCTTTTTCTCCCTGGATTTTAACTGACGCACGGTCTCCCTCATGTACGTGTGAGTGATGAGCGCCAATCCAAGCCTGTTCTTTTGCTGATAGAGCTTTCTGAAGTGATACGGGCAAAATCCGTGCTCGTTAACCTGTACTCTCGTCTCAGGCGACGTTACTGATCCACCCAAAAACGACTCGGTGTAGAGCTTGTCCCTTTTTTGCTGAATGACGCAAAGCAGGCACTCGTCGTCCTCCTTTAACGCATCGATCACGGGGATAGTATCCAAATGATAATCCATCTTTGCCCTCGCTTAATCAATTACTCTCTCTATATCTGCGCCAAGAAGTCTGAACTTCTCGTCGATATTCTCATATCCTCTGTCAATATGCATAATGTCGTTGACGTTTGTGACGCCGTCCGCCACAAGACCCGCCACGACCAGAGCCGCGCCTGCACGCAGGTCCGTTGCATATACGTCTGCGCCATGCAACGCCTCAACGCCGGTAAAGTACGCCTTGTTGCCCTTGACCTCAACCACAGCACCCATCTTTTTGAATTCCTCCAGGTGCTTAAGTCTGTTTTCGTATATAGTTTCCGTAATAACGCTCTGACCGTCGGCAATAGTCGCCAAAACGGAGA
>JAGBHJ010000056.1 GCA_017935525.1 Clostridia bacterium
GACGATATTTCTGTGCCCTACTGGTCAATGGCGGAAAACACTCCCCATCCTACCCAAAAGCCCGAAAAGCTTTTGGCAAAGCTGATACTTGCAAGCTCAAACGAGGGGGATGTGGTGTTTGACCCGTTTTTGGGATCGGGTACCACGGCGGTCACAGCAAAAAAGCTGAAAAGGCACTTTGTGGGAGTTGAGCTTGACGGAGAATACTGTGCCATGGCTCAAAAACGGCTGGAAATGGCAGAGGAGGACAAAAGCATACAGGGCTATACCGATGGAGTGTTTTGGGAGAGGAACACCGTCAAGGAGCAAAAGAAATACAAAAAACAATAAAAACGACTTATGATACAAGCTGTCATAAGTCGTTTTGCTGTAATTACTTCTCTTTTAATGTATTCAAAAAAACCGCCAGCTTGATCTGCTCGTCCGTGGTCAGCTTTCTTATTGCCGTAATAAGCCCGGGATCAATGTCTGTGTCCTCATCGGTAAAAAAGTCTCTTAGTGTTACGCCCAATGCATCACAGATGTATGTTAAAATCTCAATTGTGGGGTTCTTTTTGCCCAGCTCCAACTCTCTTAAGTAGCTCTGGGATATGCCGGAAATATTTGCTAATTTGTTGGTTGTGATATTACGTGCTTCTCTGAGCTTTACGATCTTTTCTCCTACGTTCATATAATACCTCCTTGCTTCTATATAATATTATACACGTAATGTTGACAAAAGTCTACATTTATATGCTGATTTATAAATATTTATAGCGATAAGATATGCTCTTTTTGAATATTATTACGGCTTTGCACATAATTCTGACGGCTGCATAATATCATGTAATAAAAAAGGAGGTAAGATATGAAAAGGATAACTTTGTTTATTATTACGTTGATCATGACGGTGAGCTTGTTGGGCAGGGGCTCCGTCAATGCACAGGTGGAGGCGTTTGTGCTGAATTACGACGTTTCTGCCGCAATGCTGGTGGAGTATGAAACAGGAGAGGTGCTTTATTCTTACAACGAAACAAAGCACGTGCCCATTGCGTCCATCACAAAGGTGATGACGCTTATTCTGGCGTTTGAAGCCATCGAAAGCGGAGTGTTGGCGTATGACGACACAGTAACCGTCAGCGCGGATGCTTCCGCCATGGGAGGGTCGGGCGTGTTTTTGTACACGGGGGAGACTGTAAAGGTGGAGGACCTTTTTAAGGCGATAATCGTTGCATCTGCCAATGATGCCTGCGTTGCCATTGCAGAGGCTGTGGCGGGCAGTCAGTCCCAATTTGTGGTGCAGATGAACAACAAGGCAAAGGCTTTGGGTATGACTGATACCAATTTTGTAAACTGTACGGGATTGCCGGACAGCGGATATTATTGCTGTGCAAGGGATGTTGCTATTATGTCCCGTGAGCTTATGAGTCATCAGGATTATTTCCGTTGGAGCTCTATTTGGCTGGATACAATGGACAATATCAAGAATAAGACAGTCATCACCAATACCAATAAGCTGGTGAGGTTTTATAACGGCTGTGACGGCACCAAGACGGGCTTTACCAATGATGCGATGCATTGCGTTACTGCCAGCGCAAAGCGAAACGGCACTCGCTATATTGCCATCGTGCTGGGGGCAAAAAGCTCTGACGAAAGGTTTTCTCTTGCCAAGGAGCTTTTGAATTACGGCTTTGCAAATTACAAGGCAGTAAAGGTGGTGGAAAAGGGCACGGTGTTTGACGGCTCGGGCAATCTTAAGGTCACAATGGGTAACGTGGACTATATTGACGGGGAGGCTGCGGCGGACGTTGTACGTGTGGCAGAGCTTTCGCAAAAGGTGGATTACACGGTAACAAGCATCCCCGATGCCACTATAACCGCACCCGTTAAGGTGGGGGATAAGATAGGCTACTTTATTGTGTATGCAAACGGAGAGGAGATAGCAAGGATAGATATGCTGGCAAAGAGTGACGTCACCAAGCTGAAATTTGTTGACTACGTCAGCGCATTGTTTGGCAGGTGGATGCTGGCAAGGGCGGAAAAGTAAATTTTTATGAAACTTTTGATTTCGCCTATTGACAAATATGAGAAAATATAATATCATAGTAGTATCATCCGTTTAGTGTATGTTTTTACGGTATTCGGTATCATCAAATGACAAAACAATAATATTGAGGATGCGCTACTTATGAAAAAAGCCTTTAAGAGTATAATATCTGCCTTGCTTGCGGTGGGGATACTGCTGTGCCCCATGACTTTGACCAGGTCTGCAAGAGCAGATACCTTTTATCAGACCTTTATGTCCCTTTGTCAGGGGCAGGATTGGCTGGTATCCATTGTAAATTCCGAGTTTTTAAAAAATGGGCAGAGATTTTCCGACCAGACTCTTGAGGATGACCCCGTTATTTTGGGAATAACGGAGCTGGTGGTGCCTGCGGAGGGCATTACGGCAATACCCGAGGCGGTAAAGTATTTCAAGAATCTTTCTGCGGTGGACGTATCCTATAATCAGATATCGGATCTTTCTCCGCTGAATGCTTGCGGTGGGTTGACTTATATCAAGGCGGACGGCAATAATATCGCATCGGTTGATACGAGTGCTTTTGCAGGGCTTGACACGTTACTGCTGTCCGACAATCTGCTGAAGACAATGCCTGTCTTGACTGCAAACTCAATGCTTACAACGCTGGATCTTTCCAACAACAACATACGAGAGGTAACGTCCCTTGCAGGGCTTGAGTATTTGACCTACGTTGACCTCTCCAATAATATGCTCTCAACCGCATACGGGCTTGGCGAGCTTATAATGGATGCGGAGTACGGCTCCACCTATCTGGATCTGTCCTACAACAGACTCACAAGCGTGGAGTTCTCAAAAAATCTGAAGTCAGTCACATCGCTGGACGTGTCCCACAATCTGATCAGCTCGGGACTTGAGAACATAGCGGATGACGTTGTAACGCTGGATATTTCCCACAACAATATTACTTCAGCATCGGGTCTTGCGGGCAAAACAGGGCTGAGAAGCCTTGACCTGTCCCACAATCTGCTGACAACAGTGGAGGATTTTAACACCTGCGCTAAGCTTATAGCTCTGGATATTTCCGCAAATAAGATAACGGATACCCGAGGTCTTGACGGCTTTGTTGATCTGGAGCTGCTGGACCTTTCCTACAACGGGCTTAAGGGAGTACCCCTTTGCACAGCGCTGACAAAGCTGAAGCAGTTGGATCTGTCACACAATTCCATCGTAAGCTTTGCGCTTATAAACAGATATGCTTCCCTTGAGGTTTTGGATGCATCCCACAACCTTACGGATGACTTTTCTGCCATCAACGCAATGAAGAACCTTGTATATGCGGATTTCTCGTACAATTCTATTATGTCCGCATATAACGAGCTTTACAAGACCACGCCTTCCATGAGGGTGTTAAAGCTTTCGGGCAACAGCTTTTCTGCGGCTGAGCTGGCAAACGTGCTGGCAAACGGTTACAGCGAGATATGGCTGGGGGATATGGACCTTTCCGACAAGCTGCCCGATATGACATTGTACCCCACGGTGGCGGAGATATACCTCAGCGGCTCAACGCTGACGGATAATGACGTTGCAAATCTGTTTGCCAGAAACGACTATACTGGTATTGGCTTGGGTGGTATTATTGACGATAACATTGTGGCAAGACTCGGAGATATGGATGCTCTGCTGACGTTGGATCTTTCGGGTACTGCGTATATGAATGAGTACATCGACATAATCAATACCTTTAACGTTCCGGAGATATCGTTGAGAAATTGCGGTCTTACCTCCATACCCATGAGCGTTCTGGACGGTGCTATCAAGCGTATCGATTGCTCTGCAAACAATATTGAGGTCGTTCCCAACGAGCTGCTGCTTGCGGCGGTATATAAGGGTGTAAGGATAGATTTTTCTGACAACAAGATAATGGAAAACCACGGTCTCTATCCCTACGTAGAGGACATAGGATATAATTTTGACGGCAATTATTTGGATATAAACGGCGACAGGGGCATCAGCTTCTCCGACAGCGAGATCAAGTGCAGCGTTGGCGAAACGGTTGACCTTTATTCAAGGCTCAGTATTATCGGCATTTATGATAAGCTGGATATCCCCATGGTGGACAAGGACTCCCTTGCAATTGAGCTTGTCAGCGGCAAGGCTTCCAAGGTGACTATTGATGAGGCGGCAATTACGGTTACTGTCAACAAGAGGATCACAAAGATGGAGGATCTGGTAATAAAGGTTTCCGTCAAGGAAAACAGACGGGAAAGATTCAGCACCACCGTGCAGATATTTACGGAAAACGTTCCCGTAACGGAGGGCAAGTTTGAGGATATCGAGGTTATTTATGGTATAGAGCTTGGCACAACGTACGAGGCGCTGCTTAAGTCCTTTGGTGTGGATGACGATATTACCGTACAGGCATTTGCTCCCGACGGTACAGAGTGTATTCCCGAGGACCCTGTTGGTACGGGCGCGGTGATAAAAATGACTGATAACGATACCGGAGAGGTGATCTTTGAAAAGACTGCCGTTATATTTGGTGACTGTAACGGCAACGGAAAGATAAACTCTACCGACGTATTGCTTATAAAGCGACATATTTTCCGTCAGGCAACACTTTCGGGTGTGTATTTCTTTGCGGCGGACGTTTATGACAACAACAAGATAAATTCTACGGATATACTCCTTGTAAAGAGGCACATATTCCGTCAGAGCGTTATCTCACAGACAAGATAAGGTGGAAAAATGAAGATTGCCGGGTTGAATTCTGTTTTTTATGGCAGTACAGGTAAAATTATGAGGCAAATAGCCGAAAGCGGCAAGGACAGGCATGAGTTTTTGCTCTGTGCCCCCAACGGAAGGCATAATCCCGTTGCTCCCGATGACAACTGCTTTGTATTCGGCGGCAGGTGGGATGAGGATATTCACCTGGCAATGACCAGATTTACGGGGCTCCACGGATGCTTTTCCAAGAGTGCAACAAGGTCTCTTATCAAAAGGCTGGAGGAGTTTGACCCCGACGTGCTCCATATGCACAATCTCCACAGCTCCTACGTCAATCTGGAAATGCTTTTCGACTACATCAAGCAGAGTAAGGTAAAGACCGTGTGGACGCTTCACGACTGTTGGGCGTTTACAGGTCATTGTCCTCACTACCTGTATGCAGGCTGTGACAAATGGTTGACGGAATGTGGCAAGTGTCCCATATACAAGAGCTATCCCAACAGCTACGTTGATACCTCCCGTATGTTGTTTGCAAAAAAGCAGGAATGGTTTTGCGGTGTGGAGAATATGACCATCGTGACGCCGTCAGAGTGGCTGGCGGGGGAGGTAAAAAGGTCGTTTTTGGGGGATTACCCCGTCCGTGTAATCAACAACGGCATTGACCTTGGAGTGTTTAAGCCCTGCGGCGACTTTAAGCAGAAGCACGGCATAGAGGACAAAAAGATGGTGCTGGGCGTTTCCTTTAACTGGAACGAGCGCAAGGGAATAGACGTTTTTGTGCGCCTGGCTCAGATGCTGGGGGATGAGTACAAGGTGGTGCTGGTGGGTGTAAAGGACGATGTCAAGGAAAAGCTGCCAAAGCAGATACTTGCCATCGGAAGAACGCAAAACCAGCAGGAGCTTGCGGAAATCTATTCTGCGGCGGACGTATTTGTAAACGCCACCAGGGAGGACAATTTCCCTACGGTAAACATAGAGGCAATAGCCTGCGGAACGCCCATCGTGACCTTTGACATGGGCGGCAGCAAGGAGATGCTGGATGATACCTGCGGAATTGCGGTAAAGCTTAACGATATTGACGGAATGTATAACAGCATCGTTGATGTGTGCTGCGGCAACGGGCTGACGGCGGATGCTTGCCAAAAGCGTGCGGGCTTGTACAATATGTACGACAGATTCAGCGAGTATATAAGGCTGTACGAAGAAGTATAAATTGTATGTCACAATAAGATATACGTGTTGTAAATAAAATCGATAAAATATATTCCGGTGACTATGGGATATTGCTAAAGGGACAGAGAATTTGTTTATTCTCTGTCCTTTCTGTTCTTTGAATGCATTTGTGATGCAGTTGCCACCATGCCCATTGCCACGTAAGCAGATGCAATGCTGATAAAGCACACGAAAAACAAACTAACACCCACAGAAACTGTCCGTGGCAGTCCTATAATGCCGCAGAGGGTTGCCTGCAGGGAGAATAAAGACATAAGCACGATGACCAGATCCAGCCTTTTGGATGCCAATATCAGCGGGCGGTGGTTTGCTTTGTTGCTGTGCAGGACAACAATGCCCACTCTGTACAAGGTATAAAGCATTGATGCAACTGTTACTACCACCGTGCGGGAGGAGGGCTGGGGGAAGCTTGCGGTGACGACCAGCACTGCCACCATTGCTATGCTGAGCAAAAGAATAAAAACTCCGCAGTTGCCGTAAAGCCGCCATTCGTAGCATACTCGCAGGGGCTTTGACGTGATGCAGGATACTTTTTTGTTGTTGATCATAAGGGAGTATCTGATAAGGGAGAGGATGATGTAGTACAGCGCAACCGTCCCCATAAGGTAGGAGTCAAAAATGATGTTGGAAATAAAATAGAATACCGCATAGCCGACGTTCAGCAGGACGTTGCGGATAAGGTCAAAGCGGTAACGCCATTCGCGGTCGTAAAGGTAACGGGCGATTGGCTTGATACGGCTGATGCGACGGAGCAGAGCAGAGGCTCCTTTGCGGACTGCGGGGATAAGTGACTTCATATACCTTTTTTGAATAGTATATGATGGAAGCAATAAAAAATACCGATGCACCAAAACGGTACATCGGTAATCTGCTTTTTGTGGGATCAATCGAGGTTGTGCCAAACGTCCTGAACGTCGTCATTATCCTCAAGATTGTCGATCATCTTCATGAACATTTCTGTCTTTGCTTCGTCCAGCTCAACTGTGTTCTGGGGAACCATGCCCAGCTCAGCGGAGATGATGTTGTATGTGCCTGCATCGGCAAATGCCTTGCTTACTGCGGAGAAATCCTCAACGGATGTATAAACAGTAACGAGAGCCTCGTCAATATTGATATCCTCTGCGCCGCAGTCAAGAGCAAACATTGTGATCTCGTCCTCGTCAATGTCAGCGGGATCGTCAAATTCAAGCTCGATAACGCCCTTTCTGTCAAACATATAGGATACACAGCCCGTAGCGCCCAGGTTGCCGCCAAACTTGTCAAACAGGTGTCTTACTTCGCCTGCTGTACGGTTTCTGTTGTCTGTAAGAGTGCTTACGATAACCGCAACACCGCCAACACCGTAGCCCTCGTAGGTTACGTCCTCGTAGTTGATGGTGCCCAATTCGCCCGCAGCCTTCTTGATGCTTCTCATGATGGTATCGTTAGGCATATTGTTTGCACGAGCCTTTGCGATAACGTCACGAAGCTTGGAGTTGCTCTCCGGATCGGGGCCGCCCTCTTTGATGGCAACAGCCAATTCTCTGCCGATCTTTGTGAAGGACTTACCCTTTACGGCGTCTGTTTTTTCTTTCTTTCTTTTGATGTTAGCCCATTTTGAATGTCCTGACATATATAAACCTCTCAATTTGTTTTATCTGATTATCTCAACCCATATATTTTAACACAAAAGTCGAAAAAAGTAAATATCTTTTTGCTCAAAAATATGGATTTTTGCCAAAAAACGCAAAGTTGCTCCGTCAAAGCTCCAGCAAACGGCGACAAAGCTCCTCAAATTGCTCGGCATCACCGCTGGTGAGTATATCCAACGTGCCGCGGGTGCTGCTGTCGTTTAAGAGGGACAAACAAGCCAGCCTGCGCTTTACCTCGCGGGCTGTGCCGCTGGCGCCGTCAAATATTTCAACGTCACCAAGTATTGCTTTTATGCTTTTCTGCACAAATGGGTAGTGGGTACATCCCAGCACCACGGAGGACACGTTACCCACATAGGGGGCAAGTATCTCCCCAAGGTAACTGCGCACCACGTCATCATCGGTATGCCCCTGCTCGATTAAGTGTGCAAGCCGGTGGCATGGCAAAAGATGCACAGTGCTATTCTGCGCGTAACGCTCCATCAATGCGGCAAAGCGCTCCTCGGACAGCGTGGCAGGGGTCGCCATAACCAGCACCCTTGCGCCGCTTTGGCTTACTGCGGGCTTGATGGCGGGCTCAACGCCTATTATAGGCAGATCGCCGTAATGCTCCCTCAACCCGTCAATGGCAACGCTTGTGGCGGTGTTGCAGGCGATCACCACAGCCTTGGCGGAAAGGGACACCAGCTTATCCACACTTTCAAACGTCAGTCTGCGGATATCATCGTGGGACCTGCTGCCGTAAGGGGCGTTTTTGGAATCACCAAAGTATATATAATTTTCGTTAGGTAAAAGCTCCGTCAGCTTGCGGAGAATGCTTATTCCCCCCACACCGGAGTCAAATACCGCAATGGGTCTGTTGCTTGCCATATCATTTATCCTTAAGGGCGTACACCACAGCGCATATTATTATCACGATACCTGCGCACACGCTGAGGATGGCTGTTAGATTGTGGTAATTCTTTTGGCTGTTTTTCCATGCGTCAAAGCCGTATATAAAGCAGATCGCCGCCATTACTCCGTAATACCACGAGGATGAGATGTCATCTGCAAAAAAATCAGCAATAAAGAGTATCAAAGCTGCGACGCCTGTCAGTCCGTTACCTATGGTCACTATCTTTTGTGTTATCGGACGTTGTTTCCAGGGAAGCTTTTGTGGCTTTTTTTCCGTTGTCATACATTGCTCCTGTATATCTTTTATGAAATATTATACTACTCAATTATACCACACAATACCGTTAAATGCAAGTTTTTTGTGCTGATACGGACAAAATTCGGATGATCGGACGACGGGGGGATAAAAATAATAAATTTTGTTTCTTTTATGATACTTTTTTTATTAAAATTACGAAAAAGGTATTGACAAAAACTGTATATGTATGTTAAAATATAATTGAAAACGAGCTGAAATGTCGCTTGCGAAATATTGTTTCAAAAACGTAGAGTGTGGCGTATTTGTACTGCGTGAGCGACCGTGATGGCCGTTTGACGCAGTTTTTTATAAGGAGGATATAATATGAAGAAGCTATTGACAGCAATACTAACAGTGGCAATGCTTTTGACGGTGACTGCCTGCGGGCAGAGTGCTTCCCCCGTTGGGACAACGCCGTCAGCAACGCCCGCAGAGACCCCCGAGGCAACACCGACACCTGAGGTGACACCAACACCCACACCGGTTATAACGGATATATTGAAGCTGTATCCAATCAAGGATAAGCCCCAAACGGCCCTTGACACACTTAAGGACGGCTTGTTGGGTAATATTCCGTCGTACGGTGTTTCTATTGAGGATGGAGTAGAACACGCAGCGCTTGTACAGATCATTCCTACAGTACAGGAAACGGATGCATTGTTTAATCTGTATGTTTCTCCCGAGGATGGGTTAAGTTCTGATACTTTGGGTTGCATATTATCTAAGAATTATATGCTTGTAGAAGCAAATGAATTGGCGGAAAGTCCGTTCAGCTACAATGGCACGCAGAAAAGCATAGTATTCTCATACGGTTATGTTTCAGCATTGCCGAGAGAGCCTGTGATGCTGACAGGGTTTAAGTACAATACAATGACTCAGACTGTTCAGCTTTCATTTACGGTTGAGGTGACGGAGGAGAGTAGCCTCGGTATGATCAATTCCGAGCTCGTTTGCGTCAGATTTGATGATCAGCTGATCGGTGAAATTAAAAACGTTGAGATTCAGCTGACTGTTGGAGAAAACAGCATTGAATAATAAGAGTGCGTACCGTAGTTGATGAGGACGGAGATGATCGTTAAGGTCCCTGCACAAACTATTCACTACGGAATTATTGAGTCAGTTGATATTACTTTTGAAGTTGCAAATATTTGATGTTGATTATTACAGTTAAAGGAGGAAACAATATGAAGAAGCTATTGACGGCGATACTAACAGTGGCAATGCTTTTGACGGTGACTGCCTGCGGGCAGAATGCTTCCCCCGTTGGGACAACGCCGTCAGCAACGCCCGTAGAGACCCCCGAGGCAACACCGACACCTGAGGTGACACCAACACCCGTGGTGACGCCCACGCCTATGGCGACGCCCACACCGCAACCTACCCCCGTGGTGACACCTACACCTCAACCTTTGCTGGATCTTTCCGAGACGGAGAGCTATCAGCTGGAAAGGGTGACGGAGGAGAGTAGCCTCGGTATGATCAATTCCGAGCTCGTTTGCGTCAGATTTGATGATCAGCTGATCGGTGAAATTAAAAACGTTGAGATTCAGCTGACTGTTGGAGAAAACA
>JAGBHJ010000057.1 GCA_017935525.1 Clostridia bacterium
ACGCAGGCACCTATGGGCAGTCCTCCACCCAAGCCCTTTGCCGTCGTAAATATATCGGGAGTAATGCCGTAATGCATATAGCCGTAAAGCTTGCCCGTTCTGCCGTTACCCGTCTGCACCTCGTCAGAAATAAGGAGAATATCCTCCTCATCCGCCAGCTTTTTTATCGCCGCAACAAACTCATCCGTCAGCGGAATAACGCCGCCCTCGCCCTGCACGGTCTCAAACATGATGGCGCAGACCTTGTTTTCCTTTACCTTGGCAGTCACATCCTCAATATTGTTCGCCTCCGCATACACAAAGCCCTCCGTCAACGGCAAAAACTGGCTGTGGAAAACATCCTGGCCCGTAGCCGCAAGTGTGGTTATGGTTCTGCCGTGGAAGCTGTTTTTCAACGTAACTATGTTGTAATATTCAGCGCCCTTGTGCTCAAAGCCGTATTTTCTGGCAACCTTTATGGCGCACTCGTTTGCCTCCGCACCCGAATTTCCAAAGAAGACCTTTTTCATGCCCGTTCTTTGGCATATCATCTGCGCAAGCTGTGCGCAGGGGCGTGTGTAATATAGATTTGAGGTATGCTGGAACGTATTCAACTGCTTTGTTACCGCATTGACCCATTCCTCGTCCGACATACCGAATGTATTTACCGCAATTCCGCTGCCAAGATCAATATATTCATTGCCGTCAATATCTTTTAACAATGCGCCCTTACCCTCAACTATTTCCACGGGAAATCTGGCGTACGTATTGGCAACGTACTGATCATCCAATTCAAATGTATTCGTCATATTCTATTCCTCTATATATTATAAAAAACAAGGCGTGAAAATCACTTTCACGCTCTGTTTTGTCCGATCAAATTGTCACTCTTCTACAAACATCGTTCCGATACCTTCATCGGTGAGCGTTTCAATAAGTATGGAATGGGGTATCGTTCCGTCGATGATAAACACCTTATTCACGCCCCACTTTATTGCATTTGTACAGCACTCTACCTTGGGAAGCATTCCGCCTGATATAATGCCGTCCTCAATAAGCTTGGGAGCCTGTGCCAGGGTGATCTTGGGGATCAACGTTGTGGGATCGTCCTTGTTCTCCAGAATACCGCTGATATCAGTCATGGAGATAAGGCTTTCTGCCCTCAGCTCACCTGCGATCTTTGCTGCCGCCGTGTCCGCATTGATGTTGTAAACGTTGCCTTCCTTGTCACAGCCAACTGTGGAAACCACGGGAATATATCCCTTTTCTATAACGTCAAGCACGGGCTGAACGTTAACGCTTGTGATCTCACCCACAAAGCCCAATCTCTCATCCTTAACGGTTGCCTCGATCATGTGGCCATCCATACCGGAAAGACCGATCGCCTTGCCGCCCTTGTTCTGAATAAGGTTTACAAGGCTCTTGTTGATCTTGCCTGCAAGCACCATCTGCACAATGTCCACGGTCTCCTTATCCGTCACGCGCAGACCGTTAACAAATTCACTCTGCTTACCGACCCTTTTCAACATATCCGTGATCTCGGGGCCGCCGCCATGCACCAACACGGGCTTAACGCCAATCAACGAAAGAAGAACGATATCCCTCATTACGGAATCCTTCAGCTTTTCGTTAATCATTGCGTTGCCGCCGTACTTTATTACGACTATCTTGCCGTTATACTCCTGTATATAGGGGAGCGCATGGACAAGTATCCTTGCGCGATCCGCATTAGAAATTTCTGCCATTGTGTTACCCTCCGTCAGGTTCTGTAATCGCCGTTGATCTTTACGTATTCGTACGTGAGGTCACAGCCCCACGCCGTGGATTCGCCGTCGCCATCCTCAAGACCGATGTGGATGGTGATCTCATCCTCCATGAGTATCTCCTTTGCGATTTCCTCGGAGAAATCCACACCAAAGCCGCCCTTGCACACGTTGATAAAGCCCTTTTTGGACTCAAAGCTTATATCTATCTTGCTGACGTCAACCTCTGCACCGCTGTAACCGATGGCACAAGC
>JAGBHJ010000058.1 GCA_017935525.1 Clostridia bacterium
ACGGCGCAAAGCCCATTGTGAGCCAATACAAAAAAGCCAATAAAGGCGCTTGGGACAGTGTCGCAAACAACGTTTGGAGATTGGACCTTAAGGACGTTACAAAATTCACAGGTAACGTACTGAATTTGGATACAAACGTCGGTTTTATAAAAGTTTCGGGCGTGATACGCGCAGTAAATGCTTTCTCGTTGGAGGACTTGCAAAAGGATTGGGTTTTTTATTCCGATGATCAATATCTGTACGTAAAGCTTTCAGTTTGCCCGGACGAGGCATCCGATGAAATACTTATTGCGTGCAATATTCATCACGTCTGCTTCCAAGACAACATCAAAGTGGATTCAATTACGTTCTGTGGCGGCGGAGCGCACGGTATAGCAGGAGTTGTACATGGAGCGCATATCTTAAACTGTGAATTCCACGAGATCGGCGGCTCAATTTTACCCGGTTATCCAACAAAAAATACCCGCTACGGAAACGGAGTGGAGTGCTGGACGGATTCAAGCGACGTTCTGGTGGAGAATTGCAAATTCTCTAATATTTACGACGTGGCAATGACTATGCAGGGACGTCCTGCCGAAAAGGGGTGGATCAATATCACGTTCAGGAATAATGTAGTGTGGAATTGTCAGCAGGCCTTTGAGATATGGTCCGGTGGCAATGAGCCCGATACAGGATTTAAGAACTGTGTTTTTGAAAATAATATATGCTTGCACAGCGGATATTCGTGGAGCTATGACGTAAGACCAAACACAGAGGTCTCCTCCCATCTTTTGATATACGGACTTGAATGCCCTGTGTGTGACGTAAAGGTCAGAAACAATACGTTCTACAACGCAAGGACATTCCAGATATACAAGTCCGGCGGAATGACCAAGCTGCCGTACGATTACGTCATGGAGAACAATACCTTTATTACAACGCCCGAAAAGCAATTTGCTAACGCAGGTATGGATAACGACGAATATCAAAGAAGGATATTGGCAAATAACTCCGTTATAACAACGTATGATCCGTTTACAATGAAATATGAATGAATAAGACATACCATCTCTTTTATTTGATGCGCAAGACCGTAGGCAGGCTCTTTTTTAAGATCTGTCTGCGGTCTATTTTTATTATATTTGCTATTGACAAACACAATACTTCGTGATATAATGTATTACGTAACAGGAGGTATGTTATGGATATTCAACTCAAACGCGGCATACTGGACGTTTGCGTTCTTGCCGCCATCAAAAATGAGGATTCCTACGGCTACAAAATAATAAAGGATATGAAGCCGTATATCGAGCTTTCTGAATCCACCCTCTATACCATACTCAAACGTCTGGAAACAGCAAATATGCTCACCGTGCGCTCAACGGAGTACGGCGGAAGACTGCGCAAATACTACCACATAACGGACGCAGGGCTAAAAAGGATAGAGGAATTTAAGGAAGAATGGCACGAAATAATGGCAGTTTACAGATTTGTTACAAAGGAGGATAACCTCAATGACTAAATACGAATTTCTGGCAGAATTACAAAAGGATCTTGCATCCCTTCCTACAGCCGAGGCAAGGGAAAGATTGAATTTTTACAGCGAAATGATAGACGACCTTGTGGATGACGGCATGACGGAGGAGGAAGCAGTTGCAAAGATCAGCGGTGACCGCATCAATGGAGAAGATACCGTTGAGGTAACACCGATAAACGAAGCACCCGACGTCGTCACAGACACACCCACCCCCGTCGTGGAAGCACACTCACCCGCCAACACGCCCACGCCAAAATCTGAAAAGAAAAAGAGGGGGAGCATGACGCCTCTTGCCATTGTACTTTTGGTGCTGGGCAGCCCCTTGTGGGTATCACTTTTGATAGGACTTGTCAGCGTGGTGTTTTCCGTGTACGTATCGATATGGTCCGCCGTGATCTCACTTTGGACAGTACCCACTGTCTTGGGTGTCGCCGCACTGATCGTCCTTGTGCAATGCATTGTATTTCTTATCACCACAGGTCCGCTGGCGGCGATTTCCCTGCTGGGTGCCGCATTTGTTTGCGCAGGCATAGCAATACTGATGTTTATCATATGCAAATACATAACCAAGGGTGCTTTTTACATCACAAAAAAGCCCATTCTTTGGATAATATCACGATTTAAATAAAAGGAGAAAAAACAATGAAAAAAGCCTTTCTTATAGCGTTCTGCCTGGTTGTTGCAGGTATCGCAATGATAGCCGTTGCGGCTCACTCCCAAAGCTTTGACTTTTCAAAGCTCATCAATGCAGAATACGTCACCAACAGACACTCCGTGCCGTCAACGTTTACAAGCATTGCCGTTGACGTTGACACGGCTGACGTAGTGTTTGACCATGCGATGTCAGGGGATTGCATCGTGGAATGCCACGAAAGAGATACTCTCATCCACTCCGTTTACGTTGAGGACAACACCCTCCACGTAAAGCTTGATGACAACAGAAAATGGTACGAAAAGATCGTTCTTTTCAGCTTCAAGAGCCCCAAAATAACTATCTATCTGCCGTTGAACAATTACGACAAGCTTTCCGCAAAAAGCGACACGGGCGATATAGTTGTGCCCGACAATTTACGGTTTGACAATGCGGTGCTGGACAGCGACACGGGCGACATAGAATTTAATGCAGACGTCGTAAGCTCCCTCAAAATAGACAGCGATACCGGTGGCATTGCCGTCGGTAACCGTTCTGTTGACAACCTCAACCTCGGCAAGCTCAATGCATCCACAGACACGGGTAATATTGACATCGACTGCGTCAACGCAGGTGACGTAAGGCTGGAAACGGACACAGGCAGTATAAAGCTGAAGGTCGGTAGATGCTCTGCCCTCATTGCAGAATCCGATACGGGCAACGTAAAGATCACAGACTTTATTGCCGATGGCAAGATGACCATTGATACGGACACAGGCAACGTGCTATTTACAAATGCAGATGCTGCAGAGCTGGAGATTGAAACTCACACCGGCGACGTTGAGGGTACATTGCTTACACCAAAGATATTCTATGCCCACAGTCAGACAGGGTACGTTTACACACCCGAAAGCCTTGTAGGCGGCAGGTGCAAGATCACATCCGACACCGGTGACATAAACATCAGGATCAACAGCATCGTGGCGCATAACTGATCGGGATATTGAACCAAACCACTATACAAACAGAAAAAGAGAACGTTGAGGGTGCATGCGATAGAGCAGTATCCAATGGAACAACGCTTACCGACAGGAAAAGGACGGAGAATTGTTAAGATTCTTCGTCCTTTTTTCTTGACAAGCACTGCTTTTGTAGGCACAAAAGCATATAGTGAAATGTTTTGCTTTTG
>JAGBHJ010000059.1 GCA_017935525.1 Clostridia bacterium
CCCCATGAGAGATGTGGAGGAGGGTCCTGATCTTGTTATTGTTGAGGGTGAGGTATTCAGCGTTGACTTCCGTGTGACAAAGACGGGCAAGACCATAGTATCTTTTGAGTTTACGGATAGGACAAACTCCCTTAAGGGTAAGCTTTTTGCGGACGATAAGACCCTGCCCCCTGTAAAAGAGGCGGTGGTGCCCGGTAAGTGTGTAAAGGTCAGAGGCGAGTACGTTTTTGACAGCTATGCAAAGGAGCCGGTTTTTAACGTCAAGGCTATGTTCCCCAAGCAGAGCTTTGCCAGAATGGATACGTACGACGAAAAGCGTGTGGAGCTTCACGCTCACACGGTAATGAGTGCATACGACGGCATGATAGAGCCAAAGGACCTTGTAAAAAGGGCTATGTCGTGGGGGCACAAGGCGATTGCCATTACCGATCACGGCGTGCTGCAGGCAAACCCCGACGCATTTGAGGCTGCCGCAAAAAATCCCGATTTTAACGTGTTATTCGGTTGCGAGGGTTACCTTATTGACGACGTTACGGGCTTGATACGCGGCGTTGAGGGACGACTTGACGAGGCTGAATTTGTTGCCTTTGATATAGAGACCACGGGTCTTGACAAAAAGACCGAAACAATTATAGAGATTGGCGCCGTAAAGATGAAAAACGGCGAGATAATCGATAAATTTGATACATTTGTTGATCCCGAGCGCTTTATTTCCTACGAAATAACACAGCTGACGGGTATCACAAACGAAATGGTGGCAGGCCAGCCAACAATAGACGCCGCATTGCTTAAGTTCAAGGAGTTTATAGGTGATTGCGTGCTTGTGGCGCACAATGCATCCTTTGACATGGGCTTTATACGCAGTGCTGCCGCAAAGCTGGGTATAAAAATACATAACAGAAGCCTTGATACTTTGGTGCTTTCCCGTGCGCTGGTCACGGAGACAAAAAAGCATACTTTGGACGTTATTGCAACGTATTTTAAGATAGACCAGACATCCCACCACAGGGCGGACGACGATGCTTACGTGTGCGGACAAATATTCGAACGTCTGTTAGGTATAATGAAGAAGGATGGAGTGGAAACCTTTGACGACCTGAACAGATACTTCGCTAAGAATTTTGAGAACAGACTGCCAAATTATCATATCGTTATACTTGCTCTTAACAAGGACGGTATGTTCAATCTTAACAAGATAGTTTCCGAGGCGCATCTGAAGCACTACTTCAAGCGCCCCAGAATACCGAGATCCCTGCTGGATGAAAACAGAGGCAACCTTATCGTCGGCTCTGCGTGCGATGCAGGTGAGCTTTATGAGCTGATACTCAATAACGCAAAGGATGAAGTTATAAGTTCTGCCGCAGAGTATTACGATTATCTTGAGATCCAGCCCCTTGGCAATACACAGCATCTTATAGACGACGGTAGCGTGAGAGATGTTGAGGACCTTAAGAGCATAAACAAAAAGATTGTTTCCGTGGCAAAGGAGCTGGGCAAGCCCTTTGTTGCAACGGGTGACGTCCACTTTATGGAGCCGGAGGATGATATCTTCCGAGGCATCATCATGTCTGCAAAGGGCTTTGAGGATGCGGATAACCAGGCGCCCCTTTACTTCAGGACCACAAACGAGATGATGGAGGAATTCAGCTATCTGGGTGCGGAGGATTGCCACAAGGCGGTTATCGATCATCCCAACGCTATTGCGGCGCTGTCTGAAAAATACAAGCTGATGCCTGACCACCTTGTTGCGCCCGACCTTCCCGGTGCAAAGGAGGAGATCATAAATACTTCGTGGGAGAGAGCTCACGAGATATACGGCGAGCATATTCCGGAGCTTATAGAGGCAAGAATAAACAAGGAGCTTAACTCCATAATCAACAACGGATATCAGGTGCTTTACCTTACCGCAAGAAAGCTGGTGCTGAAATCCAATTCTGACGGTTATCTGGTAGGCTCCCGTGGCTCTGTTGGTGCATCCTACGTTGCATACCTAACGGGTATTACTGAGGTCAACGCACTTGAAGCTCACTATCTTTGCGACAAGTGCAAGCACGTTGATTTTGACGTGCCGCCTCACGCCTGCGCATTTGACCTTGGGGAGAGGGAGTGCCCCAACTGCCATATTCCAATGTTAAAGCACGGTCTGGATATGCCCTTTGAGGTGTTCCTTGGCTTTAAGGGTGACAAGGTCCCCGATATTGACTTGAACTTCTCCGGTGAATATCAGAACAAGATCCACAGACATACGGAGCTTTTGTTCGGCAAGGAAAACGTGTTTAAGGCGGGCACTATATCCATGATACAGGATAAGACCGCATACGGCATAGTGAAGAAATACCTTGAGGAGCACAACAAGACAGTTACATCTGCCGAGATGAATCGCCTTGTAAAGGGCTGTACAGGCATCAAGCGAACCACAGGTCAACACCCTGCGGGCATGGTAGTAGTGCCAAAGGACAGAAGCATATACGAGTTTACTGCCCTCCAGCACCCTGCTGACGATACGGAATCCGTGGTTACCACCACCCATTACGACTTTAACTTTATCCACGATACTCTGGTAAAGCTGGACCTGCTGGGTCATGACGGACCTACGCTGCTTAAGATGCTGGGCGACCTTTCGGGAGTCATTATAAACGATATCCCTGCGGCGGACAAAAAGACCATGTCCTTGTTCTATACGGACGAGGCTTTGGAGCTGAAATTTGGTGAGTTGTTTATGCCGATCGGTACGTTGGGTATTCCCGAGTACAATACGCCGTTTTTGCGACAGATCTTGCTGAAGGTACAGCCAAAGACCTTTGACGAGCTGATAAGTATCAACGGTCTGTCCCACGGCGAGGGTATTTGGATCGGTAACGGCCTTGATCTGGTGGAAAGCGGAACCGTGCCCTTTTCCGACGTTGTTGCTTACCGTGAGCAGATAATGTTTAAGCTGATCGGCTGGGGGCTTGACCCAAAAATGTCCTTTGACGTTATGGAAAGCGTCAGAAAGGGTAAGGGCATGAAGCCCGAGTGGATAGAAGCAATGCACGAAAAGGATGTGCCTCAGTGGTTTATAGATTCGTGTCTTAAAATAGGATACCTGTTCCCGAAGCCCCATGCGGCGGCTTATGCGCAGATGTCGTACAGAATAGCCTACTTTAAGGTGCATTATCCGCTGGCGTTCTATGCTACGTATTTTACCATCAAGGCGCCCGATTTTGACGGCAGCCTGGGTATCCAAGGCTTGGATGCTATCAAAAAGCACTTTATAGAGATAAAGGAGCTGGGAAAGGATGCCGCGCCAAAGGATCAGAATATGCAGCCCCATATCGAAACTGCCTACGAGATGTATTGCAGAGGATATAAGTTCTATCCCGTTGATCTGATGAAGTCCCACGGTACAAAGTATACCCTTGAGGAAGACGGAATAAGGATACCCTTGAGTGGTCTGCCGGGCGTGCCCGCATCAATGGCGGAGGCAATATATAACGCCAGGGTAGAGGGTGGCGAGTTTATGTCCGTGGATGACTTAAGAAAGCGCTCGGGCGTGGGCAAGAGTGTCATAGAGGTTCTCAAGAACAACGGTGTTCTTGTTGGACTTTCGGAAACCTCACAGATAGAATTGTTCTGAACTGTTAATAAAAAGTTTACAATTAGATGTAAAATATCGCTTGCACAAAAATGGGTTTTGTGGTATAATACGTCTGTTAAATACGGATGGTCCGCTGCGGTCACGACACTCGCATGAACATCTAAGAGTTAAGGAGGTGGGAATTATGGATATTATGAGAGAGATCGTAAAAGAGCAGCTCAAGGAAAATATCACTCCTTTCAGCGTTGGTGATACAGTTAAGGTATTCGCTAAGGTTGTAGAAGGTAACAGAGAGAGAATCCAGGTATTCGAGGGTATTGTTATTTCCCGTCAGAATGCCGGCATCAACGAGACATTCACAGTAAGAAAGATCGCTTACGGTTGTGGCGTTGAAAGATGCTTCCCTGTACATTCCCCACGAATTGATCACATTGAAGTGGTTAAGTATGGTCGTGTGAGAAGAGCTAAGCTTTACTATTTGAGAGATCGCGTTGGTAAGGCAGCAAAGGTTAAGGAAAAGAAGAACTAATTCATTCTTCTGAAAGAGACAAACAGAGCCATCGTACGGTCAGACCGTTGCGGTGGCTTTTGTTTTACCTCAAATTGTCGATAATGTGTATTATTGGCAAAAAAACAGTTGATTTATATGTGATTTTGTGATAAAATAAAGGATAAAGAGAAATCAACGGAAAAAGGGGAGTTTATTTTGAAAAAATATTCTTTTGTAAAATATATCTTGCTGATGACCTTAGCGGTGGTGGCGCTTTGCCTTATACCGAGGGAACAGGCAAGGGCAGATGGCGGTGCGCTTAAGGTCGATATCAGCCTTGATTCGTCGTACATATATCAGTACGAAACGGAGTATTATCTTTCATCTGCAAAGAATACTACGGGGGTCAAGTACGTTATCACAAATACTTCCGATGCACCCATAAAGCTCAGCGCGGTAAAGATAATAGAAACTCTTACGGGTACAACCTACAGCTACGGCAACACGCTGTACGATTCGAGTATTATGGAGATAGCTCCGGGGGAAACTCTTGAGCTGAAGGGTGAGACGTTTACGTTTGCCGCAAAGGACGACGATTTTATGCTGAAGTACGACGTCCAGGTGGCATACACAAAGGAAAACGAGCTTGGCTACGTTATCCCCTATGTAGAGGAGGATTTTCAGAGCATCCTTGCCGAGGGGCAGGACGGCATAATGTACATAACGAGAGAAAAGATAAGCCTTTCCGCTATATACAAGACTGTTGGTGTCACGGGCAATCTTTATACGGGAGATACCGTTACGGTACAGCTTGTTCTGACGTCGGACAGCAACGTTCCCGTCAGGGGTATCAAGGTGTACGATTCCATATACGGATATCTGGGAGACCTTGAGGAGGTCATGCCGGGTACAACGGTGACATTTACGTCGGAGATCCTGGTAATGCAGTCCACTGTGTCAAATGCGTATATTACGTATACGTCTGCTGACTCCTATGCCGCTGATGTTGAAGCTGATTTTTCCGAATCAAAGATCAGTATTGCCGTTTCGTTTTACAGCTACGAGCTGGAATTCAGCGTGCTTGCGTCGGAGACCTATATTTCCAAAAATCAAAAGGTTGCGGTTACCTTTACAATTATAAACAATGGTACGGGCGACCTTGACAACGTAGTGGTGCTTGACGGTGAAAATAACAGGCTTTTTTCTGTCAGCCTTATAAAAAAGGGCGCAAAATACACCAAAACCGTGGAGTATGCGTTCTTCCCGAATAATACGTACGTATATAACTGTATCTCGCCAAGAACAGAAAAGGAATCTGCGGAAGTATCATTTAAGTCTTTACCGGGTATCAGCTTGTCATATGCATTTGACAAGGGCGTTATGGAATACAAATATCAGGATACCGTAAACGTAGAGTATACAGTCAGCAATGACGGCTCCGTGGATGCGGAAAATCTTGTGTTGACTGACAGGGGGCAGACTGTAAAGATAGGCAGACTGACTTCGGGCGAAACAAAGACTGTAACCTTGAGCTTTACTCTTTCCGAGGCAGAAAACACATTTGCTCCTGTTCTTACGGGTAATTACCGCGATGCGGGTAAGAGCAAGATCAATGAGAGCGCCGCATCAACTACGCTGTACGTAGCGGTGCCCGAGTCCTATGCGGACGTGGATTTTTCTTACGTTATAACTCCCGAGATCGTATATAACGGAACGGAAGCGACTGTAACGTATACCCTTACTAACAACGGCAACGGAGATCTGACGTCATTCAGCATGGTTATCGTTGAGCTTAACAAGGTGATCGCCAGCGACGGTGTTCTGGCACCGGGGGAAACAAAGACTTATTCAGTCAATATACTCTGTAATTCTTCGCAAAGCTTTACGTTCAGGCTTTTGGGCAATCACGGCGTA
>JAGBHJ010000060.1 GCA_017935525.1 Clostridia bacterium
CCTGTTTGGTTACGGCTTGACTATTGACGACCTTAAGAGCTTCCGCCAGTTTGGCAGTAAGACTCCCGGTCACCCCGAGTACGGTCACACAACGGGCGTTGAGATGACAACGGGTCCTCTGGGTCAGGGTTTGTCATCCGCAGTAGGTATGGCTATTGCAGAAAGCCATCTGGCTGCAATCTTTAACACGGACGAGCATAAGGTGGTTGACCACTACACCTACACATTGTGTGGCGATGGTTGCCTTATGGAGGGTATCACGGCAGAGGCATCATCTCTTGCAGGCTCTCTTAAGCTGGGCAAGCTTATTGTTCTGTATGATTCCAACAAAATAACTATTGAGGGCTCAACAGATATCGCATTTACTGAGGACGTTGCAAAGCGTTACGACGCTTACGGCTGGCAGGTGCTCACCGTTTGCGACGGCAACGATATCGATGCAATTGAGGCTGCTATCAACGAGGCAAAGGCAGAAACGGAAAAGCCCTCCATTATTATAGTAAAGACACAGATCGGCTACGGTTGCCCTGCAAAGGTTGGCAAGGCTTCTGCACACGGCGAGCCCTTGGGTGAGGATAACATCAAGGCGATGAAGGAATTCCTTGGCTGGGATTACGAGGAGGAATTCTTTGTACCCGATGAGGTCAAGGCAAACATGGCTGAGATCATTGCAAAGGGCGAGGCAAAGCAGACTTGCTGGCAGGCAATGTTTGAGGACTACTGCCAAAAGAATCCCGAAAAGGCAGAGCTTTGGGACAAGTATTTCAGCAATACGTTGCCCGAGGATCTTTTGGATAACGAGGATATCTGGGGATATGAGCTCAGCGAGGCTACGCGTGTCACCTCCAGCGAGATGCTCAACAGAGTGGCAAACATCGTGCCCAACATAATGGGCGGTGCGGCTGACCTTGCACCCTCCACAAAGACTATTGTAAAGGGCAAGGCTGACTATTCCGCAGAGTGCAGAGAGGGTACAAATATGCACTTTGGCATCAGAGAGTTTGCTATGGCGGCCATTGTAAACGGTATGGCGCTCCACGGTGGACTCAGACCCTATGCTGCTACGTTCTTTGTGTTCAGCGACTATATGAAGCACTCCATGCGTCTTTCCGCATTGATGGGCTTGCCCGTAACATACGTTCTTACGCACGACAGTATCGGCGTTGGTGAGGACGGACCTACACACGAGCCTATTGAGCAGCTGGTGGCTATCAGATCCATCCCCAACTTTATCGACTTCCGTCCTGCGGATTCCAGAGAGGTTGGTGCGGCTTGGTACGTTTCCTTGACAGAAAAGAACGCGCCTATCGGCATGGCTCTCACAAGACAGAAGCTTCCGTTGCTGGATGGCACGGGCAAGGGTGCGCTTAAGGGTGCATACGTTGTGAGCGACAGCAACAAGGAAACTCCCGACATCATCCTTATGGGCTCAGGCTCCGAGTTGCATCTGCTCTATGAGGCAAAGGCTATTCTGGCAGAAAAGAACATTGATGCAAGGATCGTCAGCGTGCCGTCATTCGCTCTGTTTGAAAGACAGGACAAGGCGTATAAGGAGAGCGTGCTTCCTTCCGACGTAAGAGCAAGACTTGCCGTTGAGGCGGCTTCTCCCATGGGCTGGCATAAGTACGTTGGCTTGGATGGCGACGTTGTGGCTATGGAAGGCTACGGCGCATCTGCTCCCTTTGCAAAATTGTTTGAACATTACGGCTTTACGGCTGAAAATATCGCCGCAAGAGCAGAGGCTTTACTGAAGTAACACGCTTTGCGGACTGCTTGCAACTGTAAGCAGTCCCTTTGTTTATATAATATGGAAACAGTAATAAAGCATTTTGATCAGCTTACCACTATGGAGTTGTATGAGATACTTCAACTCAGGGCGGAGGTATTTGTGGTGGAGCAGGATTGCCCGTATCAGGACCTTGACGGTAAGGATCTGAACGCCTACCACGTGTACGTAAGAGAAAACGGCGAGGTAGTGGCGTGCGTAAGGGTGCTTGACGTTGGAGTATCCTATGCAGACAGCCCATCCATCGGCAGAGTTGTCACAAAATACCGCAGAAAGGGCTTGGGCTCCATAGTTATGCGAGAGGGAATAAGCGTGGCGAGGGAAAAATACGGCGCCAAGACTATTACCATAAGTGCTCAATGCTACGCAAGACAGTTTTATGAGGGATTTGGATTTAAGCAAGTGTCCGAGGAGTATCTGGAGGATGGAATTCCCCATATACGGATGAAGTGGTCGGAATGCGAGGAATAACGGACTGATATGGATTTTATATTTATTTTTCTGGTTCTTATTGCGAATATCCTGACGGCAAGATGATTTCTGCCATACACCATGTGGATGGTGCGCTTTTTGGCGGCGCGCTCAA
>JAGBHJ010000061.1 GCA_017935525.1 Clostridia bacterium
AACGGAAAGTATAAGGTACATATTGACCTGCACAGGGATGCCTACATTAAAAATACAATACCTACCGTGGAAATAAACGGAGAGTCCGTGGCAAGGGTGATGCTTGTGGTGGGCGGCGAGTGCGACACCGCAAAGGAAAACCATGAGTTTGCCAAGAGGGTGGCAGAGGAAATGAATAAAATAAAGGCAGGGTTTTGTGAAAAGGTGCTTTACGTTGCGACGTCGGGCTACAACCAGGAACATTCCGACAGAAGCCTGCTGATAGAGGTGGGCGACAATGCGGTTACCATTGAGGAGGCGTCAAGGGCGGCACAGTACGTTGCCGTAGCAATAGGCAAGGTGCTTGCAGGGGAATAGCGGACATATATTGACAAAACCCGACAAATAATGTATAATATACAAAAAAGTATATCGAGGCGCAATATGATAAAAAAGATGGGAAAATTCGGTATTTTTGCTTTGACGGCAATGCTTTGCCTGAGCATTTGGGGGGTAGTTGAATCCCGTGCTCTGACAATTACGTACACGCCGTCACCGCAGTATAAGGGCAGTATATATTATCAAAGACTGCAGGCGGTGGAGCTGACGGGTGATCCTCGCGAGGATATTATCAGAGTGGCTCTTTCCCAAAAGGGCTACCATGAGGGTTATAAGCTGGCTCATCTGGATGGAATGTTTACAGAAAGTGACGATGATAACGTTTGCAAGAACTACGCGGAGTATACTTACTGGTACATAAATAACGTTATTGGCTTGGGATACTCCGACTGGTGCGCCATGTTCGTAAGCTGGTGCGCCAGACAGGCGGGTGTTCCCACAAGCGTTATAAACAACGCTTGCAGGGCGGGGTTTGATGGCAGTATATATGCGTTCAAGGATACAAAGCCCTCAAGCATAAAGTATCCGTCGTCGGGTTACGTGCCAATGCGGGGTGATCTGATATTCTTTAACTGGGAGTACGACACCGTGCCGAGGCGCTGGAGCCATGTTGGCTTGGTCTATGACGTTGTCGGCGATTGGGTGTTTACCGTTGAGGGCAACTCCACCCACCAGGTAATGTGCAAGGCGTACAAGCTGGACAGTCCTTATATAAAAGCGTATTTTGTACCTGCCTATACGGGTGTGGCAGAGTCGGAGCACAATTTTGGCAGATGGCAGGTAAAGAAAATGTCCACCTGCGTTGATGCGGGCACAAAAACAAGGACTTGCCTTGATTGCGGTCTGGTGGAAAACGGTGTAATGGATCCCTTGTGGCATCAGTTTGAGATTGTAAGGGGCAAAAAGAAATACACAGTCGATAAGGCGGCAACCTGCGGACAAGCGGGTCAGCAGTCCTTCCATTGTATGCGTTGCAGCTACACCACGGGTGCAAAGGCGATCCCTGCGTTGAGCCACTCCTACGAGTTAAAGGAGAGCGTCCCCGCAACCTGCTCCGCAGAGGGTAAAAAGGTCTACGTCTGCAAGAACGACTCCAAGCATACCTATACGGAAAAGGTGGCAAAGCTGGCGCATACGCCAACGGATTGGATAGTGGAAAAGGAGCCCACGTATTACGAGGTGGGTAAAAGATATAAAGAATGTGCGGTGTGCAAAGCCGTCATACTGAGAGAGGATATACCCATTGTGGCGGATACCGCTATGCCAACGGGAAGCGTGATAGTGGGGGATGCGGCAAGTGATGCTTTTTCCGAGATAATATCGACGGAAATATTCTCGCCAACCCAATTGAACGTGACCCTTACGGGCGCTGATGTGGGCTCGGGGTTGAAGTCCGTGGAGTATTATATATCCAATGCTGTTTTGAGTCTTGAGGGAGTTAAGGCTGTAGCACAATGGAAGAATGGCACGAGCTTTACCGTGACCGAGGACGGCGAGTACGTGGTTTACGGCAAAATAACGGACAAGCAGGATAACGTGACGTATATCAGCTCCGTAGGCTTTGCGGTGGACACAAAGAGCCCCGTTATAAGCGGCATTACAAAGGGCAAGACCTACTGCGTTGAGGTGAATTTTGCAGTCAATGAGAAAAACGTTGTGGTGACGACGCAAAGCGGCATCGTTACTCCCGAGGATAACGGCAAGTACTACATCCGAAAGGAAGGCGCCTACACTCTTACCGCAACGGACAGAGCCGGCAATTCCACAACGGTATCGTTTGCTGTGAATAAGTCCCACACACCGGGTGAGTTTGTAAAGACTAAGGAGCCTACCTGCACGGAAAACGGCAAGCTGATAAAGAAATGCACCGTTTGCGAAAACGTGGTACAGACGGAGGCTATTGCGGCGCTGGGCCATGACGAGGGTAAGTGGGAGACTCAAAAGGCGGCAACCTGTACGGAGGACGGTATAAGGCTGAGAAAGTGTACCAGGTGTAAGCACGTTATAGAAACCGTTGAAGAAAAGGCGCAGGGGCATTTGTACGACCGCTGGATAGTTACAAAGGCGGCGACCTGCACGGAGTCGGGCTCAAGAGAGAGGCACTGCGAGAATTGCGGTATACTGATAGATCGGGAGGAGATACCCTCCAGGGGCGAACATACCCCCGGCGAATGGGTGGTACAGCAGAGTGCCTCCTGTACGGAAAACGGCATTATGATAAAATACTGCACGGAATGCTTGGTGGAGCTGAGGCGCGACGTTATTACGGCAATAGGCCATTCCTACGGTGACTGGGAGATGGAGGTTGAGCCGTCGTGTACGCAGGCGGGGCGTTACGTTATCAAATGTAAAAATTGCTCCGACGTAAAGGACGAAAAGGTCGTCGAGGCAAGCGGACATAAGTTTTCCTTGGGAAAATGCAAGGTGTGCGGACTTTCCACCACGGCAAGAAACGTTGTGATATCCCTGCTGGTGGTTGCAGCCATTGTGGTGTGCGTTGCCACTTTTGCAAAGGATATCGGGCGCAAAAGAGCCGCGGCAAGAAGCGAAGCTACAAAAAGACGGGGAAGAATGTAAATAATATTGAAATTTTTGCGGAAAGGTCTTGCAAAAAAACGGAAAATAGTTTATAATATGTTAGTACGATTATTAACCATTTTTGGATAAGATAGCAAGGAGAATTGTATGAAAAAAATCAAATTGTTAGTGACAAGCCTGCTGATCTGTTGCGTGTTGCTTTCCTCTACGGGATGCATTGTGCGCATCAACGAGGAAAAGAACAATAACATCGTTGTAGCGGTGATCGATGGCGAGCACGAGATCCTTAAGAAGGATTACCTGCCTGTATTCCAGTACTATAAGACAATGTACGAATACTACGGCATGTCAGTTACAAACGACGTAAGAGATATGTGTCTTGAATCCGTTATCACAAGCAAGATCTATAAGATCGAGATGGATGCCATCGAGTGGAATATCAACGAAGAAGACCTTGAAAAGGCGCGCGAGGACTACCAGGAGGAGCTGGAGGAGCTTGCAAAGTCTTACGAGGAGGAAGCAAAGGCTGAGGCTGATAAGGACGAGGGTGACGAGCCGTCCGAGGAGCGCGACTTTATGCAGGAGGCAAAGGATTACTATGCCGAAATGTTTGAGGAAAGCGACATGACGGAGGAGGAGTACCTCAACGAGATCGCTGAAACATACAGACTGGAAAGATATAAGAAGCACCTTATGAGCGATGTTGTTGCTTCTGACGAGGATATCCTCAAGAAGTACAACGAGCTGAAGGATGAACAGACTCTTACACCCGATCCGGATGCAGAGATCCTTATTTACGAGCCCAGCGGCGTTAAGTATAAGTTCATCCAGATCTCTCTGACAGAGGATGAGTACGCAGAGTACGAAAAGAAGCTGGAGGAAGATGAGGATGCGGCTGAGGAGTACGCAAAGGAAACTACAAAGGCAAGAGCAGAGGCTATTGTTGAGCGCCTTGAGAACGGTGAGTCCTTTGAGGATATTATTGACGAGGTAAACGAGATACTTAAGAACGATTGCGGCGTTGACGAGGAAGATATTGTTGAGTCCTCCGAGGAGCTTAAACTCTACAAGACCGGCAGCACAACGGGCTTTAAGGGTCAGTTGGATGCAAAGCTGCTGTCCTTGGCAAACGGCGCTATCACAGATGCTCTTTACAGCGCAGAGGGTACTTACGTAATTGCAAAGTGCTACGGCAGATTTGAGTCCTCAACAGCTGAGTATGAGGTTGGTAACGACATATACAAGGAGATCAAGGAAAGCCTTGAGGAGGAGCTCAGAAACGAGAAGTGGGACGAGGAGCTTTCTGACGAGATCATCAAGAAGCACAATATCAAGAAGTATACTTCACGTTACTACAACAAGAATTATTGATAACTGCACAGTTAAATTGTGTCCAAATTGTTAAATTTTGCATTCCCTATTGTAAAAATTCAATATCTGTGGTATAATTTATCTGTTTTGAAATTGATTATATAGCTAAAGGAGAGATATACATGAAAGAAGCGATTCATCCGGCGTATCAGAAGTGCACAGTAAAGTGTGCATGTGGTAACACATTTGAAACAATGTCCACAAAGTCCGAAATGGGTATCGATATCTGCTCAAAGTGCCATCCGTTCTTTAC
>JAGBHJ010000003.1 GCA_017935525.1 Clostridia bacterium
AGTAAAATAATTTATAATGTTCTCGTTGCGGGAATAACCATAAGAATTATGGGGAAATCCTGTCAATATACATTGACAGTTTGTGGATTTTGTGGTATAATTTTAGACAATATGTATTTATGCAATATGATTGTGAAAGGATGATTTATCATGGCTGAATTGACAATGGAAAAATTGATATCTCTCTGCAAGAGCAGAGGCTTTATCTTCGCCGGCTCCGAGATCTACGGTGGCCTCGCAAATACATGGGATTACGGTCCCTTGGGCGTTGAGTTTAAGAATAACGTTAAAAAGGCTTGGTGGAAGAAGTTTATTCAGGAGTCACCCTACAACGTAGGTATGGATTCCGCTATTTTGATGAACCCTCAGACATGGGTTGCTTCCGGTCACTTGAGCAATTTTGACGATCCGCTGATGGATTGTAAGGCTTGTAAGGCAAGATTCAGGGCGGACAAGCTTATTGAGGATTTCTTTACTGCAAAGGGCGAAAGCGTGTCCTGCGACGGTTGGAGCAACGAGCAGATGGAAACTTTCATCAAGGAAAACGGCATTGTTTGCCCCGAGTGCGGCAAGCAGGACTTTACAGGTATCAGACAGTTTAACCTTATGTTCAAGACGTTTCAGGGCGTTACGGAGGACTCAAAGGCAGAGATATACCTCAGACCTGAGACTGCCCAGGGTATCTTTGTAAACTTTAAGAACGTACAGAGAACAACAAGAAAAAAGGTTCCCTTTGGTATCGGTCAGATAGGTAAGTCATTCAGAAACGAGATCACTCCCGGAAACTTTACGTTCCGTACAAGAGAGTTTGAGCAGATGGAGCTGGAATTCTTCTGCAAGGACGGCGAGGATCTTGATTGGTTCAGATATTGGAAGGAATTCTGTATCAACTGGCTCAAGGAGCTGGGCATGAAGGAAGAATCCATGAGAGTAAGAGATCACTCTCCCGAGGAGCTTTCATTCTACAGTAAGGCAACCTCCGACATCGAGTATTTGTTCCCCTTTGGCTGGGGTGAGCTGTGGGGCATTGCCGACAGAACAAATTACGACTTGTCACAGCATGCTAACCACTCCGGTGAGAACTTTGAGTACGTTGACCCCTTCACAAACGAGCATTACATTCCTTTCTGCGTAGAGCCTTCTTTGGGCGCAGACAGAGTTGCGCTGGCATTCCTTTGCTGTGCATACGACGAGGAGGAGCTGCCCGACGGTACAACAAGAAACGTTATGCACTTCCATCCCTTCCTTGCACCCTTTAAGGCTGCTGTTCTGCCTCTTTCCAAGAAGCTGGGCGAAAAGGCAGAGGAGATCTACCACGAGCTCTCCAAGGAGTTTATGGTTGATTACGACGATGCAGGTAACATCGGTAAGCGTTACCGCAGAGAGGACGAGATCGGTACTCCCTACTGCATTACGGTTGACTTTGATACGGAGAACGACAACGCAGTTACTATCCGTGACAGAGATACCATGGAGCAGGTACGTGTGCCCGTATCCGAGGTTGCAGGCTGGCTCAGAGAGCACGTTCAGTTCTGATAAACACATGAGAAAATATACAGTAGTTCATCGTAGGATGGACTACTGTTTTTTTATTGACTTTATTCTGCCGTTGTGGTACAATTACAGAAAACAGCAATACTGTTTTAAGTCAAAAACGAAAGGATCAAAACTATGACGAATATCAAACGAGGTATGTGCTTGCTTTTGAGCATGATAATGCTTTTGGGAATGCTTGTAAGCTGTGGACCACAGCAAAGCCCGTCGGCTACTCCCGACGCAACGCCTACACCTACCGTAACGGCAACCCCGTCACCAACGCCCGAGGCGGGGCTGAAGGAGGACCTTGTGCTTTCCGATTTTTCTATTATATATCCCACGAAAAAGCTCACCGACAGCGCTCAGGTACAAAATGCGGCAGCTTCACTTTGCACGTCCATACTTACAGAGGCGTCTGTGATATGCTATCCTTTGGATGACAGCATGGATGAATCCATGGGCTATTACGGAGAATACGAAATTCTGATAGGCAAGACCAACCGTGCGGAATCACAGCAGGTATTAGCCATGGGGTTGTCGCATTTTAACTACGTAATAAAGTTTATAGGAAAAAAGATAGTAATTCTGGGTGGCTCGGATGAGGCAACTGTTGAAGCTGTGACATATTTTGCGGAAAATATGCTTACTGCAGAGCTTAATACTGTGGAGGGTATGAAAACAATGATGACAACTGACTACACATATACCTCGCCGTGGACAAAGGGTGTAAAGGCATGGCTGACAAACGGCTTTGACAAAATATCCGCAGACACAAAATGCAAATCGGATGAATTCACGCATTATGACGTTTATACCGCAAAGAATGAGTCGGAAGCCGTACAGATCTTCCTTGAATCCGTGGAGGATTACGAGGGACTTGACCTTGAGGTGGTTGGCGACCACGACGGAATAAGAGTAGAAACGTTTTACGAGCATTCCAATACCGCAAAGAATGGCGAAAGACTGTATGATGCTCTCGTGCCTCTGTCTGCCAAAAAGCTTGATATAAAAAATGGCATTGCACAGGCTATGCTGGTAAGGTTTGTTACGGACAAGACCGTTGCAGGCGGAGATTATGAGTACGTACTCAGGCTTGTTGACCAAAGCGGCGATATTTATACAGAGCTTACTGTTACCGTGCACGTGTGGGATTTTGCGCTTCCCGACACTCCCACCACCAAAACGGAATGCGGAATCTTAACAGGATATATCGAAAAGATGCACGGCAACAAGAATACGGAAGAGCTGTATATTAAATACTACGAGATGCTGCTGGATCACAAAATGTCACCGTATGACCTTCCTTATGACGTGCTTGATGACAGGGCGGACAAGTATATGAGCGACCCGAGAGTGACAACGTTCCGCTTGCCTTATTCATACGATGATGCGAGAATGGTTGCTATGTACGAAAAGCTCAAGACCAATGAGGAATGGTTCAAAAAGGCGTATTTTTATCCCATTGATGAGCCGGGAACTGTCGAAGCAGTTGATACTGCCGTAGCAATGTGCGAAAGAATAAATACTCTTTGCCCGGGAATAAAGACCTGCGTGCCCATGCACAGAATGGTCGAATACGATGCCGAGAGGGATACTATCGACGTTATGTCCGATGCTTTTACCCTTTGGGTGCCCAAGATGTTCTTGATGGATAGCGAGGACGTGCTTGAACGTATGAATGAATACATGGCAAACGGAGAAGAGGTTTGGTGGTACGTATGCTGGGAGCCTGCCAATCCATACTGTAACGTGCTTATGGACCAGCTTGGAGTTCAGCACAGAATGCTTTTCTGGCAGCAGGTGCAGCACAACGTAACGGGCTTCCTCTACTGGTGTACAAACTATTGGGAATACGTTGACCCGTGGGAGGACCCTGCAACTGTCAAGAACCTCAGCGATACTGTTTACGGCGACGGAATGCTGTTGTATAATGGCAACAAGGTGGGCATTGACGGCCCGTGCTCGTCCTTGAGGCTTGTTACGATATGTGACGGTCTGGAGGATGCGGATATGCTGAATATGGCAAAGGAATTGTTTGGCGAGGAATGGGTAAATGAAAAGATAGCAACGCTGTCAACGTCATTGACGAAGTATTCCAGGTCAAGCGCAGCCCTTGAGCAAATGAGGCTTGAGATAGGTAATGCTATCAATAACGAGCTTAATAAGTAAAGAAGTGCCCCGTGCGTTTTTGTGTGGGATGTGTTTAATAAGAAATCGATCGTAAACAAATTGACGCATTCCAATTGACATATCCCGTCTTTTATGCTAAAATGTAATCAGAATAGATATTAAGGAGGTCGTGTTTATGAAGAATAAGTGGGTAGCGTTCTTGTTATGCCTTTTCTTTGGCGTGATAGGCGCTCACAGATTTTATGAGGGCAGGATACTTTTAGGTATTCTGTACGTTTTGACGGGCGGACTGTTTGGCATTGGCGTGATAATAGACCTTATTCGTCTGTTTTTTAAGCCCAATCCCTATTTCCCGTGACGGTAGAATAACAGCAACGGCGGAGAGCAAATGCTTTCCGCCGTTTTTTTTTATTCAACAAGCTGTACGCCCTGTGGGAGAGAAATTCTTGTTCCGCTTTTGTCAGCCTCTACCGTAATGATGCCCTTTGGTGTGGGGAATGAGCAACGCATCCAATCCAAGGA
>JAGBHJ010000062.1 GCA_017935525.1 Clostridia bacterium
GAACTTGCAGGGGCAACCAAGCAAATAGGCATAATTGCCCGTTGGGTAATACACGTTATAGGGCAGGTCGAGGAGAGGATAAACAGTATGAATATCCCCATATCTCTTGATGACGTTATGACGGGGATCACAAGGCTCGTAAATGAAAAGACCGGCTCGCTTGTAAATAACGTTATCGACGGCGTGATCGGATTTGTAAAGGGCTTTCCTACCTTGGTGATGCTGCCCATCCTCACGTTTTATTTCTTAAAGGACAGAGCCTATTTTGCATCAAGGCTTGAGTTTGTGATACCTATGGGCTGGCGTATGTCTATAAAGAAATTCGCAACAGGAGCAGATCACGTTATAAAAAGCTATATCAAGACCCAGCTGTTGCTTTCGCTGATAGTTGGAGCGCTGACGGCGGTGGGCTATTCTTTGCTGGGGTGCCGTACGCATTACTTTTGGGAATGCTGATGGGCGTGTTTGAGCTGATACCCTATTTTGGCCCCGTAATTGCCGCTGTGCCTGCTTGTTTGTTGGTTTTGAGTGCAGAACCCACAAAGATATTATGGACCTTGGGGGTGATTTTAGGCGTTCAACAGCTGGAGAACAATTTTTTGAGTCCATACCTTATGGGGGCGCATTTTGACATTAACCCCGTTACGGTAATTGCGGTGCTGTGGCTCTTTGGCGGATTGTTTGGCTTTGTGGGATTTATTATTGCCATCCCCGTGTACGTGATAGTAAAGGATCTTGCGGAGGCGGTGTTCAACAGGCTTGTAAAAGTCGGCTGAAAGTAGTATAATATATACAAAATACGAAAAGAGGTATATTATATGGATCTGACAGAAAGAACCACTTCATCACAGACTCTTTACAAGGGTAAAATAATAGATCTGGAGCTTCACGACGTTGTGCTCCCCGACGGCAAGAATGCAAAGAGGGAGATAGTGCGCCACAAGGAATGCGTTGCCGTGTTGGCTGTTGACGAGGATGAAAACGTAATACTGGTTGAGCAGTACAGAAAGCCCATTGACGGCGTGATCCTTGAGATTCCCGCAGGGCATATAGAGGAGGGCGAGACGCCGGAGCTGGCGGCAAAACGTGAACTTCTGGAGGAGACGGGCTTTGTGGCAACGGAAATGACTTACGTCAATAAGTATTACACCTCGCCCGGCTTTTCTGACGAGCTGATATACTTTTTCTTTGCAAGGGGATACAATACCTCCCAAAGAAACCCGGATGAGGACGAATTTATAAACGTAAAAAGACTTTCCGCAAAGGATTTTATACGCTTGATTGACGAGCACGGTACTACCGACGAAAAGGCGATGCTTGCGGCGTATTACTATCAGGCAAGGTTTATGTGAGGGAATACTTACTCACAGCCCCGAATATGATTTATGAGAACGTGTTTGGGGAGGATAAATACATTGCGCGGAGCAATCATTGCAAGATACCTTTATGGGCACAGGGTACATTACGCTATCGTGGTGTATATTTACATAGCGGCGTTTTCCTGCGGTATATTTGTGGGCGGGAGAAACGGAGTGGCTGAGGTGCTTTGCAACAGTATGCCGTTGCTCTTGTTAAGAACTCTTTTGCCCGTGGTTGCCATTATACTTGGCGGATTGTTCTTTGTGGGACAGCTTTTGGCGGTATGGGGCGAGTGCTACTGCGCATATTGCATTGGCAGGCTGATAGCGTCGGCGTTTGGCGTATCCTTTTTTTCGGGGAGCGCATATCTGTTATTTGTTGGTATACCCGTAGGACTGATATATTTTGTTTGTGTGTGCTTTGCGGGAGTAAATGCTTTGGAATGCAATTTGTCCCGCTTGAGGATAAGGGCAAAGGGCTTAAAGCGGCGGATGACCCACGAGGAAATAAGGATCTATATTGCAAAGTCCATGATAAGTATTGGCGTCTGCCTGATTTGCAACGCCCTTGAGTACCTTGTTTTTGCAAAAGCGTACGTAAATCTGATATTATAGCATTTTTTGAAAAAAAGTGCTTGCAAAAAATCGCAATATGTAATAAAATATACACATAAGGAAAATAAGGAGTGTAATAAATTTTGTCTATTGTCAGATTGCTGAAGTTCATATTGAAAAATCTCTATATCGTGCTGCTTGTTGTGGCGCTGTGTATAGTAGCGGCGTTTTTTGCCTACGATAACGCATACCTCAACATAATCGTGAGGGACGGTATGTCCGCCCGTGCCGAGTGCATATTGTACGATACCACCCCGGATAATACTGTGTACAAGCTTCACTCGCTTTTCAGTACGAACTACGTTTATAACGTATACGATACCGAGGCTGCAGAGTTTGATGACTATACCGCAACGGGCTTCAGATACAGCATAAACGTTGGTATTGCATGGGTTTGGCCATGGAGCGAGAAATGTACCGTTTCCGTTGAGGAGAGAGTGTTGGAGACCGTGTGGAAGTATACGGGCGAGGGAGAGGAAACCGAGGAGCAAAAGAATAACAGACCGCAATGGACCGACGGCGTATATAATGTCAATTGCGTTAAGAAAAACGGCGTGTGGAAGATCGACAGCGTTGAGCTGGAGGAAGAACTGCCACCCATAGAATAGAACCGGTTTTATTGTATGTATTGTTCGAGTTTTGTCGCAGCAGCGCGGCAGATGTCGAACGCCTATTGACGAATTTTTAATTGATTGTTATAATCCTCTCGTAAGATCATTTACGGGAGGTTTTTTTATGATAAAGGAAATTAGTGTCAGATTGGTTGATAGTCTGCGGCAGGACAAGGACAGAAAAAAGCATTTTACAGAGGCGATAAGGGTCAACTGGATAGCCATCGTTGCAGGCGCGGCAATAGGTATGCTGTGCTGGGGAGTACCGCTGATTGGAATTGCGGTGTGGCTTTTGATATCCGCAGGGGTAAAGGCGTACTACGTTGGTGCATACGGCGGCAAGTATGATGAGACGACTGTATGGAGCATTGTCAAGAGGGCGAGAGGGATCCTGCCGATAATGCTTAAATACGGATTTTTTGTGGGGATATGGTCGTTGATACCCGTGGTGGGCGTGGTAATATCTGTCGTTAAGTCCTATCAATACAGATTTGTTCCATACATATTGAGTGGTGACGGCAAGGATGCCAAAAACGCCCTTAAGACTTCAAGGGAGATGACGACAGGCTTTTGTTTGGAGCTGTTTTTGCTGGACGTGTTGCTTATGTTGCCCTTTGTGATAGTGACGGGAGTGCTGGCGCTGTTAGCCTTGATACCCGTGATAGGAATATTCTTTGGTATTACGTGCGGATTGGTGGCGGTGTGCTTTGCGGCGGTGCTGCCGATTGCAAGAGGGTATGCCTTTGCGGCATGCTATACGGAAATAAAGGAGAAAAACGTTCATCCCAGAGCAAAGGCCGTTTATTGCAAATTCTGCATGAGCAAGATGGACCCGGGATGTCTGTATTGCTCAAACTGTGGCGAAAAGCTCACTGCGGAGGATGGAAAGGCAGGATAAGAAACGTAGGTACCCGAGATACTTTCTTATTGAAAAAGCTACGGGGCTTACACCCGAGTATAGTTAATAAAGCCGTTGAAACACGTTACCTTACGGAGCGTGCCTCAACGGCTTTATTGTTTTTTATAATCATTTCCTTCTGATATACATTATCAGGCCCTTTCTGATTGGAAGGGGTATCATATCCGAGGGTTGATACGTTGCTTCCTCCTGTACGCCCTCAATGGCAGGCGCATAAAATTCAAAATCCCCCGTTATTCCAAGAGCCTTTCTGTTTACGGAAAGCGTAAATTCTCTGTCGTAATACGGGAACCAGTTGGCAACGCATACAAGGGCATCGCCGTTGTCCTTTTGGTATACCGTTACGTACACAAAGTCGTTATCCGAGCTTACGGGGCAATCGGGGTGCCAGTATCCCAGCATTTTGGAATCCTTTATGCCAAAATCGTCCCACACCTTCCAGATGGGAACGCTGACTCCGCCCTGGCTCCAGCCGCAACGTGCCGTCATACCGAATATCATACCTCTGTGGGGATTTCCACCTTTTTCCAGCATCTCGCCCATAAGTCCAAAGGGGATGCCGCACATTTCAGTAAAAAAATTGTCTGCGGAGCTGTTTTCGCAGTCAAAGCCCTCTCCGTTCCACAGACTGTTGGCATATGGGAAGTGCTCCATGTATATACAGTTTGAAATATCGTACTCATAATATGGGCTGTGCTCGTTGCCGTTGTGGATATCAATATCACAGTCGGGCTTTGCAGCATTCATAACGCGCCTTATTCTGCGCATTATGTGTCTGTCGTAGCCCATACCGTCAAGATACAAGCCGTCAATGCCCACCACCCTTATGAGCCAATCAAGGCCTTGCAGGTAATAGTTGTGCCAGCGGGATCTTGACTGTGTTGCGATGGCGCAGTCGTACTCGCCGTCCTGCAGGAATTGATGCCAAGCGGGGGCAAAGCCCTCCACAAGGTGTTCGCGGAGCCATGGACCACCCTTGGGGCTGGTGATCTTGTTTTCTCGTTCAAAAAAGTCGGCAATGTGGTAGTTTTCGTCAGTTCTGAATATCTCGTCACCCAACGCAAGCAACGCCCAAAGCTCCTTTGTGTAATTGGAAAGCTCGCGTACTGTGTAATATATCTTGTATTTGAGACCCATGGAGTGAGCTCTGTCGACCTCTGCCTTCAGCTTTGGCGCCACAACAAATGGGTAATTGATATTCTCGTTTAACGGGCCGCCCTGATGGAGAATAACGGTGTGAGTGCCGAATTTCTTTGCGTTTTCCAGGGATGGTATGGGCTCCGTGCTGTTCCAGCTGTTTTTGTGATAGTAGTGCTTTGTCCAATGCCTTTCGTAATCGATGGGGTGGAAGGGAGTAACTATCATGTGGAAGTGGAGTATTTCCGTCTGTCCGCAGTCAAAATGGAAGTCCTCCGTATGGGCGCTAAAGGTAATAAGGTCGTTATTGATATCCTTTTTTACCATTGAGTAGCCTTTACCGCCGTTTGCCCAAAGTCTGGGATGGGGACGAGAGCCTCTCCAATGCTCGTTTTCCTGCATCAGCTTTACCTGCAAGCCGACCCTTGCGCCGCCAAACCATGCCTCGTTGCCGTCCCTGCCGCAATCCCAGCGGTACACCAGCTGGGACGGTGGCTGACCGCCCTCACGGCACATACCCATCATAAAGGGTGCTGCTCTGTGGCGCATTGGCACGTTGAGGACAAATGAATAGTCGCCGCTTTTTGTCGCAGTAATATTCATCATGCAGTCAATGTGACCGTCTGCATCGTATCTGACAGAGCTTGTAATATTGAGCCCGTCAGTGGAAGCGTCCGTGGATGCGGTGTATTCCATAGTACCCTTACTGCTCCACGAAGCAGGGGATGACGTAATGCTTTCGTCAATGCCGTCCTTTGATATGGTAAGCGCAATGGGTGCGCTCAAAAGCTCGAAGGGCTCATCACACAGCTGACAACCGTCGTCAAAAAAGCTTGTAATTGCCTTGGGGAGACCCAAAGCGCCTGTCCTGATACTTCTGCCCAGGATATTAACGCAGTCCTCACAGACCTTTACGGGGGTGTAGGGGGCAATAACGTCTTCGCCCGTACCAATGTCGGAATTCAGCCAGAAAAGCCTTGACATTCGCCACAGATCGTCGTCGCCGTTACGTATGATCTCCTCATCCTTACGTGCAAGGGATACGCTAACGGCTTCCGTATGATCTGTATTTGCGGTGGAGACGGTAGCCACAATGTCTATGAGGCTTCCTTCAAAAAGCTCTGCCTTGACACCGCACCACAACGGCAAAACGTAGCCACGGGCAATATCCCTTTTGATGGTCAAGGGCTTGCCTGCGGTATCAACGCCGTCCGTATTAAAGCATATGCAGGCGCCTTCAGGCAGGGGGGAGCCGTTTTTATCGGTAAACGCTACTCTGATATCCTCAAGGTCTGTGTTTGAATATACGACTATCTGGAAAGCATAGTGCTCGTTTGAGTATACCTCGTCACAAAGGGTGAGGAAGGTGCTTTTATCCCTCTTTGTCCAGATATAGGGGAATTCGTGCTTCATTCTGACGGGGGAAAGGCGTGACTCCGCAATGGCAAAAAACGGCTTGCCGTTGTTTACAAAATCGGCGTGCTCTGCCTTTGTCATGGGGACTTCCATGGGGTAGAAGCTGTCAAATTCCGTTCTGCACTCATAGCCCAGGGCATCAGCCTCCGTTGCCAGCTGTGGGTCATAGTTTTTTACCCATTGCTCGTTTGGCGTCATATCCTCGGGGGTGTAATACTTTACGTTGGGGGAATGCCACTCCTTTGGCATTTTGTAGGGCATATAGTATAATTCGTACGTGCCGTCAACGGGTGCGCGGAAAACGACCACGCCGTATTCACGACGGCATTCCTCTATGATTATATCCTTTATCTCGTGTTCTCCCACTCCGTTCTTCCTTTGACCGTAGCGGATGATCAATCCGTTGCTGTTGGGCGCAAGGTCACGGCGGCGCCATGGAATTTCTACACGTGCGTAGTCGCCCGCTTTTGCGAAAATTATTATGCGGTGGTTGCCGTAGCCGGAGTCCATGTCCCATCTTTCGGATGTGACGGAGTATGTTAATTCTTTCATGCTGTTGTCCTTTCTGTCGTTATGGACTTATGTTATAGATCCCTTTTGTCCGTTCTGACAAAGGGTGGGTTGACGGTGGTGGCTGTTAAAAGAGAGTATTTGTGAGGCCGTCTGTATGCATTGCCGTGGACCTCGGTATTTCTGTATTGGCGGAGCATATCAAGGTCGAGCCGTGCGATATAAACTCCTTCGATCTCGTCCGCCTCAAAAATGCAGGTATCCCTTGAGCCTTCAAGCTCGGGCAGATACGCCACTCCGTCAAACACGCTGGAATGACCGTTGCAATCCTCCTTTGTGGCGGGGTAATTGCAGGTGGCTATTGCCGTCATATTCTCGTATGCTCTGCCTCTTAACTGGCTGAGTCTGTTTATCTCCATGGGGCAGGCGTTTGGCACAAGAATAAGCTCTGCACCCTTAAGCATCAGGATCCTTGCGCTTTCGGGAAATTCTCTGTCGTAGCATATCATGGCGCCGACGCAAACGTCACCGACCCTTGTGTCAAGATAAGCGGCGTAAAAGTCATCCCCTTGGCAGAGCATCCTTTCGTCGCCAAAGTCACAGGTGTGTACCTTGGAATAGTGGAGCTTTTTCTCTCCGTGTCTGTCAAAGAGTATAAGAGAGTTAAATGGCAGGGGGACGTGACTTTCCAAAAGGGTGATGCCTATTGCCATGTCCTCCTCCCTTGCAATGAGGGAAAAGTGCTTGACAAAGTCACTGTCTGCGTCGATCGCCATTGATCTTACAAGCTCCTCCGACTGAGGAATAGTGTAGCCGCAGCTCCACATTTCGGGAAAGAGGGCGATATCTGCGCCCAGCTGCTTTGCCTTTTTGCAGGCCTCCCATCCTTTTTTGAGGCTTTCCTCTAACGAGCCGGCAGGGGATATCTGCAAAAGGGCTATATTCAATAAATTCATGGTTTATTCCTCGGTAAGAATATAGTTGCCGCAGTCTATGACGTTTACCTTGATGCCCTTGGGATAGGTTATTCTTGCTGGCTGGTCCTTGGCGAGAGTGCATTTTACCATTCCGTAGGGTGTGGGTATCTCTACGTATGCATTTTCAAGTCCGCAAAGGCTGGGTGAGAGGGTTATTTCCTCGTAATTGGGCTTGTTGATGGCAAGGCCTGTCAACGCCTTGGGCAATGAATACAGCGGTGTGCCGCCCCATGCGTGGGAATGGTCAAAGCTGTAAGTAGGCTCTGGCATAACAAAGCCCTCAACCAAGCCCTTGGGGCATTTAAGTACGGGCTCCACCCATCTTTCTGCCAATGGCAAAGTGTATTCGTCACGCAGACCGTTGGAATATATTGCTTCAAACAGATAATGGAGGAAATAAGGCTGAACGTCACCCTCTATCTCATCCGTCATTATCTTTTTAATAAGGTCGTGAGCAAGCGCTTCGTCACACACGCCGTAATATGCCGCAAGAATGTTGGAATGCTTGAGGTAGTACCGCTTGTCCGTATTCTGGAACATAAAGTAATACAAAAGCTCCTCGGGCGTAGGTGTATTCAAGCCTTCAAAATATATTTGCTTTTCGCTGTCAAAGAGCAGGGTATTTATTGCCTCGCGGAGAGCTTCTCTCTTTGTGATGCAATCATTTGCCATTGCCGGGAGACCCA
>JAGBHJ010000063.1 GCA_017935525.1 Clostridia bacterium
ACTATTATCTCGTGGGGGATATCGTCCGCCGTGGTGTAGTGTTGAGTCATGTATGACGACACTATGTCCGCGATCTCGTCCTCGGGCTGCTTTTTCAGTACAAAATCCACCGCATTCAACAGCTTGCCGCCTCTGATGCTCAACAGCACCGCATACGCATTGTTGACGGAGCACGCCACAGCAATAACGTCCGTATTTTTGCCGTCGGTGGCAAACACCTTTTGCTTTTCCACAAGGGCATTCAGCGCAAACACGTTGTTTCTGAGCTTTGCCGCCCGTTCAAAATCAAGCTCGTCGGACGCTTTCATCATTTCGTCCTTAAGCTGATCGATAACGTCACTCTCCTTGCCCTTTAGAAAATTGACTATGCTCTGTATATTTTTGTTATAAGCCTTTTCCGACACGTCATAGGCGCAAGGTCCGGGGCACTCACCCAGTCCGTAAAACAGGCAGGGTCTTTTTGCCTTTGCCCCCGTGGAAAGATCCTTTGTGCAGGTCCTGAAGGGAAAGCTCCTTCTTAAAACCGTTATTGCCCTTTTGACGTCGTCCGCACCCGTATAAGGACCAAAATACATATCCTTGCCGTTAAGGTGGCGGGTGTAATGGACTCTGGGGTATTTTTCCGAGGTCGTTACTGCGATATAGGGGTAGGTCTTGTTATCCTTCAGCAGGATATTGTACTTCGGCAGGTATTTTTTTATCAGATTGCACTCCAGCAGGAGGGCATCCTGCACTGTTTCCGTCACCACAAAGTCGATATCCTCTATCTGCGGGACCATCTTTTCCACAGTGGCTCTGCCATCCCCCGACGGGGAAAAATACTGCTTAACTCTGTTTTTCAGCGATGCCGCCTTACCCACGTATATGACTGTTCCCCGGTCGTTTTTGTAGATATAAACCCCCGGTCTTTCAGGCAGATTGGTCAGAATTTTTTCTATATCCATTGCAGCCTCCGTCATATTGATGCAGTATGTACCGACATTACCTCTATCGTATATATTATACCATACATCCCGTCATTTTGCATCCCCTTTGAGTGAAAAATTGCATAATTTTTTATTATCGCACCGCATACAAAACAAATTTTCTACATACTATTGCATTATCCGACGATTCGTTGTAAAATATTACAAAACAGCAAAAGGAGCCTTTTTGTGATGCAATTTTTTGACCTGCATTCCGACACTCTTGCATTGGTTGGGGAGAACGACTTTTTCTCGCCCCAAGCCCCCATAAACATCACCTACCCAAAGCTTCTCCGCGGCAAGGTGGCGGTGCAATGCTTTGCCGTTTGTGTGCCACAAACTTCGGTGGACTCCGTTCTTTTGGGTAATGAATTCATCCGCCGCTTTGATCGGATAACATCAGAGGGCAATATGCCCGTTATACTGTCCGCTGATGACGTCGCAAGTGCGTCCGCACAAAAGCCCTCCGCACTTTTGGCGCTGGAGGGCGCGGATATGCTGGCAGGGGATCCTGATGGGATATTCCGTCTTTATGACAAGGGAGTGCGGTTGATGACCCTCACATGGAATAACTCCAACCCCTTTGCGGGCGGTATCGGTGAAAACGCAGCGGGACTTACACCCTTGGGACGACAGCTGGTTGCCAACTGCCACAAGCTGGGTGTTGTGATGGACGTATCCCACCTTTCCGAAAAAAGCTTTTGGGACTTAACAGAGGTATCCCCCTGCCCCATCATTGCCTCCCACTCAAACGCAAGAGCGCTGTGCTCCAACAAAAGAAATCTGTCAGACGATCAGATCAAAGCCATCGCCCACCTTGGCGGCACGGTTGGCATAAACCTTTACCCACCGTTTTTATCAGACAGTGGGACAGCAGTCCTTGATGACGTCATCCGCCACATTGAATACATGGCAGCCCTCGTCGGCACGGAGCATATCTCCATCGGTACGGATTTTGACGGTGTGGATAATAATCTGCCCCGTGGCATCGCCTCCCCCGTTGACCTGCCAAAAATTGTGGCAGAGCTTTGCCGTCTGGGGTATTCCACAGATGCGATTGACGCAATATGCTACGGCAACGCCGCAAGAGTTTTTACGCAGGTGCTTTGACCCATATACAGAAATACCCCACCGTGGTCAGCTTTGCCACAGTGGGGTTCATTTTGCATAAAAGTCCTTTTTACGCCTCCGGAGTTGTCAGCTCTTCAAAAATATACTTCTTGGAAGCTTCCGTAAGGTTATCGGATACTGTACTTACGTTTATGTACACGTCAACGTCGTTCTTTGCGCACAACGTATCAAGCTTTGCAAGGAATGCCTCGATCGTATCGTCAGTAAGGTCTGTGATGCTGTAAAGTCCGTCAACAAAAACCTTCTGTGTATCGAAGTTACCTGCTATCATGCCTGCAATAAAGCCGTACAGATCGTCCGCTGTTGAAAGAGCAAATTCAGTTGTGTTGATGAATCTGATCTTGTAATTAAGCTCGGACATACATCTCTTGTCGTCATCCAGGAATACTACCTGGCCCGTTGCCTGGAGCAATGCATCCTGTGCCAGCTTAATAATGCGCTTTGTCTTACCGGTGCCTTTTTTGCCAATGATCAAGTTAATCATATTGATTACCTCCCATATATAATTCCTTTTTATTCTGTTTGCCCCCACGGCTCTCAGCCGTGGCAACCTTGTATTTATATTATACCACATATCTTTGTGAATGAACGACTTTTTTTCAGAAAAAAAGCCCCAAAATTGTAAACAAATTATGAACAGACTCCTTTTGTGTGCAGATTTTTGATATAAAAAGTGTTATTTTGTAATTTTTTTGCATTGATATGAATATAATCAGCTGTGAAAATAAAATTTTCTTTTTTTCTTGACTTTCCCATACTAAAATGCTATAATAATAGAATATAATACAAAATTTTAAGGAGACGTACCGTGAAGGAGATATTGGAATTTTTCCGCAGCATCAACATAAAAGAGATCGCAGACATGTTAAACGAGTTCAACACAGTATCCGTGCTGGTAAGGCTGACCCTCGCCGTCATATGCGGAGGACTTATAGGTCTGGACAGAGGCAGAAAACGCCGTCCCGCAGGCTTCCGCACGTATATGCTGGTGTGCCTTGGTGCGGCGCTCACCATTCTCATCAGCCAATACGTCAGGGTGGTGCTGGGCGTTACCACGGACGTCACCCGTCTTGGCGCTCAGGTAATCAACGGCATCGGCTTTTTGGGCGCAGGTACAATAATCGTCACAAGGCGTCAGCAGGTAAAGGGGCTTACCACAGCGGCTGGTCTTTGGGCTTCTGCCTGTATGGGTATTGCCATCGGCGCAGGCTTTTATCTGGCGGCTGTTGTTGCCTGTCTGTTGATAATGCTGGTGCTCATTATCCTTTCCAAGCTGGAGGTCAGCATAATGCGCTCCGCAAGAACCATGACAGTTTCCGTAGGCTATGCCACCAATGACGACATCGTTCAGATAATAGATACCCTCAAGGCGGCAAACGTGCATATAGTGGACGTAGAGATCATCAAAATGGGTCTTTCCGGCGAATCCACCCCCAGCGCCGTGCTCTCCCTCCGCCTGCCCAAAAAGCTCAAGCATACCTCCCTTATGGAGCAGCTCGCAGAGCTTGACGGTGTAAATCAGGTAGAGGAAATATAAGGAGGCAGCCATGGATATCAAGAGCATTGTTGAAGCTATCGACCTGTCCGAGTTTTCCATTGCCACCCGTCTTGTTATTGCGGTACTGGTTGGCGGCATCATCGGAATGGAAAGAGAGCACAAGCACCGCCCCGCAGGCTTCAGGACCCATATTCTGGTGTGTCTGGGGGCAGCGTTGACGTCGCTTACAAGCATATACATCTGTTACAGCTACGCCGTTGAGGTGCTGAACACCCAGGGCATGGAGTTTTCCGCATGGCCATGCGACCCCCTAAGGCTTTCCGCCCAGGTAATTGCAGGCATCGGCTTTATCGGCGCAGGCTCAATAATCGTCACCAGACGCTCCCAGGTTAAGGGACTCACCACAGCCGCAGGACTTTGGACCACAGCTATCGTAGGCATTGCCATAGGCTTGGGCTTTTACGTTGCGGTGGCATACACCGCCGTGCTGATACTCATTGCGGAAATGGTGCTTTCCCGCATGGAGGTCCTGCTGGCAACAAAGGCGCGCAACGTGAATATTTACGTAGAATATGAATCTGTGGAGATACTCAAGCGCATCAAGGGGCTTATTGAGGACAGAAGCTCCAAGATACTGGATCTTGAGATCGCAAAAACACGTGGAGCTGACCATCCCCACATGAGTGCGATACTTTCCATTCAGCTTGAGGGCAAAACCACATTTGAGGAAATAACCACAGAAATGGCAAGAATAGACGGCATCTACTCCGTGCAGGAGCTTTGATGCCGCATAAGGAGAAATATATGGAGCTTTTTTCAGGACGTCCGTCGGACTTTTCATCAAGATTGCCCAAGGAGCAAAGGGTTTACGAGCTTTTTGATTCCCTTGGAATAGAATATTGGCGCGTTGACCATCCCCACGCAGACACAATGGAGGAATGCCTTGCCATTGAGGAGGTGCTGGGCGCAAAGATATGCAAAAATCTTTTTTTGCGCATTCAGCAGGCGACAAA
>JAGBHJ010000064.1 GCA_017935525.1 Clostridia bacterium
ACACAACCGTGTCGATCTGCATTGTAACGTTATACTGTGTGATAACGGGCTGGGGGAGGAAGACAACTACCTGCTCCTTAAGCACTACCTTACGTGCTACCTTTTCAATAAAGGGCACCTTGATGTGAAAGCCTGCCTGCATGACCGTCTTGTATCTGCCAAGACGCTCGATAACGTACTCGTTAGCCTGCGGCACGATGATTATGTTGCTGATGATGATTATAACTATCAAAGCAACCAGTGCGATAAATACGTATTCCATATTGATCTCCTTTTATAATTTTCTATGCGAAGCATTACTGTGACTTGCGCACAATAAGCTTGTTGCCTTGTATTTCCTCGATGGTAACAAGTGTACCACTTGGTATGGGTTGATCGTCTGCGCTCCTTGCTGTCCAATAAACGTCCTTTATTTTGACGTAACCTGTTTGTGCAAGGTTGTCGATATCCTCGGTGACGTATGTATTTGTTCCTATTACGTCATCCTTATTTGTGGGGGTACGGCGTTGCAGAAATTTGTTGAAGAGAGGTCTTGCTGCCAGTATCAGCGCAATGGAAACAACAAAGAAAACTCCTATCTGCCAGCCAAAGCCAACGCCGCAAAGTGCCAGCACGGCGCTTACTGCCGCACCAACCGCAAACCACGTTGTCAAAAGCGTTATGGTGCACGCCTCTATCACCAAAAAGACCATTACAAGAATGATCCAGATGGCAACGTGCAATTCCTTACCGCCCAATTCGTTCAAAATGTCCAACGAAAACGTTAACAAATATATATCACTCCTTTTTTGATGATGCGTTCTGCCCTTGGATGGGGTAGAGCGCTGCGATAATGTACAGTAATACTCCTGCGGCAAGCAGCCTGAGCATCATGCCGTTGCTTTTGAATACAAACCAAAGACCGTTGGGCAACAGCACCAGCAGACCCAACAAAAGCATGGGATAGACTGCCCCTGCGGAAACGATAAACAGTATCTGGGTAAAGCTGAGGTCAAGCTTCAACAGCTTACACAGGTATTTTACGATCAGCGCAACCACCAGCAAAGCCATAAACAGCACTATGGCAAGCAAGACTGCCAAAAGGACCGCTGTACTTGTGATAAGGTTTGAGACCACGTATCTGCCGTAATCTATATGCTCCAATATCAACGCCTTATCAAAAGAGAAAGGTCCAACTTGGGCAATAAGCTCTGCTGTGGACATCTCTATGCTCAGGTCCTTGCCCAGCTGTATGTTAAACCCGTCATTCCCGATAAAAATAAACGCCATACTCTCACATTCCGGAGGGTTGGCGTAGCTTGCTTTGCCATCCACCGTCAAGGTGAGGTCGAGCTTATCTATGTAGGAGGAATACTTTCCGTCGTGATGGAGAGTGCCGTCCGCAAAATAAAAGTCGTTGGTATTTTTTACAAAGTCCGAAACTTGGTCGTACAGCGGTACGACTAACCTGATAACGGAAAAAGTAAGGCATACAAACATTATCACATATACGCACAAGAGCATAAGAAAGCTCAGCTTTATATTTTTGCTCTTGTGCGAAATGTACTTTGTTGGAAGTAATGCCGATCTTAGATCGGAAAAACTCATACTAAACCGACTGTCGTATTACTTTTCGCAGTCGCAACCGCAGCTACATCCGCAACCGCATTCCTCGTCATCAGATCCGCCGCAGCAATCGCTGTTTTCGCAATCACAGCAGTCACCCTCGCAGCCGCCGATATCGCCGTATTCAAACAGCTCAAGTCTTTCGCCGCTGGGACCTCTGAAGAATATGATCTTGGAGCCGTTGAACATATGGGGGAGAACCTCCATCTCTGTTTCAAATACAACGCCGTCCTCGCGGAGGATCTCGATCAATTCCTCAATGCCTGTAACCTGGATAGCAAGGTGCTGGAAGCAACCGTCGCCAACGCCCTCGCACTTGCCGCCGGGCTGCTGGATAGCCTCAATAATGATGTCAACGCAGAGAAGGAATACTACGATAAGTGTGCCTTCTTCTGTTTCTTTTCTGATTTCTTCGATCTTTTGGAAGCCGAGGATGTTTGTGTAGAAATCAACAGTCTTCTCGATGTCCTTTGTGAAGAGTGAGATGTGACCCAAGCCCTCGATGGTAGGTCCGTGATGATGCTCGTGCTCACATCCGCAATTACAATTTCCCATTTTTGTATCTCCTTTGAATGATTTTATATAACGCTTTTATGTATTACACATAACGTATATATTATAACACAAAAAGCGAATTTTTTACATACCTTGATCGTAATTTTTTATAATATTTGATTACTTGATGCTTATATACAGACGTACGGGAGAAGAAAACTTCTTTCCCTCGTTACCAACGCCGGGCATCTGTCCGTACAGGTTGGAGCCGTATGAGTAAAGTCGTCTGTTGCTATCGATTATAAATCTTGTGGAGCCCTCCGCAAATACTCTCGTCACGTTTTCTATCTGTACAAGAGTGGGGGTGCTTATATATGCCTCGTTTGACTTTGTGTTGAGATAGTCGTTTACACCGCAAGCGTACAGCTCGTTTTCCTTTGTGAGGAAGTGGACGGTGGTGGTTTCGTCATCACCGCTGATGGACACTACCTTTTTTGTAAAGGGGAGCTTTGTCAAGGCTTCTGCATAGGGGAGATCGTTGTTAATCCCCAGCACACCGTTTGAGTTTTCTCCGCATACGTAAACGGAGCCGTCATTTGCAAGAGCAAATACGTTTCTGCCTGCAGTTGCCAGTAACTCTATTGGCTTTACGTTGTCCATCCTGCTGACTGCGGAATGCTCATCCAAGTATCCAAGCTCGTAGTGCTCGTTAGCGGATGCACCGTAAAGCTCACCCGTTGTGGTGACCATATATGTGGCTGTAAGGCTTGTTTCGATAAGGGAAAACTCAACGTCGCTGTCCACAGCCTTAAAATCGGGGTAGAATTCTCCTCGGTTTTTGTTGAGGTCGTAGCCCAGCTGTCCGTTGTTTACTCCCAAGGTATAGACCTTGCCGTTTTTTGTGAGCACCGCAATATGCTCGGCTCCCACGGAAATATCCGTAATGGTTTCCGTAAAGCTGAATTCCTTGTAGATATGGTCCTTATCGATCGTGATACCCCAGGGAGAGAGATCGCCCCATATGTAGATCTTGTTTGAGTCGCTGACAGCGGCGGCAAGATGGGTATTGGCGTCAACAAGCTTTATTCTCTCGGGAAGCGGCACTCTTACAGCCAGCGAGTGAGGGTTATTGTCCGTTGTACCCTGACCCAAAAGACCAAATCTGTTGCAGCCGGTAACCAGTACGGAGCCCTCAACGTCGTTCATCAGAAAAAATACGTTCATATCCGTGGAAACCAGAGTTTTGATGGAAGAACGCTTCAACAGGGAGATGGGTGCTGCAGGGGATGACTGCTCGCCTGTTTCCGGGTCTATGTACTGCGACAAAAACTCACAGCCTCCCAACAGGGAGCACACCGTGGCAGCCAATAATATGTATGTTAAAATACGCTTGATGCATGATCGTGCTTTCATTTGTATATACTCCTTCTGCTTTCATTTGTACAAGTATATGATACCATACAAATGTGAACAAAGTATTAACAAACTGCAAAAATAAACGATATTTGACGAAATAGGGAGTGAATTTGGTATAAACAGGAAAAAAACGGCTTGTGCAAGCGTTGGCTTTTGCTTGCGCCGTGCCGTTTTAGCCCTTGTATTTCATTCTGGTGGCAAAGCCGCCTCTTATGTGGCGCTCCGCCTTGTTTTTGTCAAGAATGGCTTTGACCTGCTCACAGACGGCAGAGTCGATCTTTTCCAGTCGCTCCGTAACGTCCTTGTGGACGGTGCTTTTGCTTATCTTAAATACCTCGGCGGCATTTCTGACGGTTGCGCCGGAGGAGATGATATACTGTGCCAGAGCCAACGCTCTTTGTTCTATATAGTCGTTCATGATGCATTCCCCTTAACAGATTAGTGGTGGATCTGCTAAAGATTATGCATCACGTGATAAAATAATGCCTATTACCGCATTATTTAACGAATGATAGAGGGTCTACCGAAAGTCCGTCCTTTATCAGCTCAAAGTGGATATGCGTGGGCATATGGGCTTCAAAGGGGATGGAGCCTGCGGCTGAGCCTATGGATTGTCCCTGGGATATCAGCTCATCAAGTGTGACGTTTACCTCACCCAAGCCTCTGTAAAGAGTAAAGAAATCGTCGGAATGGCTGACAAGCACGGATATTCCGTAAACCGAATCCTCGGTTATCTTTGTAACTATGCCGTTTGCTGCAGCTGTAACTGCGTCATTCTCTTTGCAGGAGAAATCCAGTCCTACGTGACAAGCCCATTCGTGGAGAGTTTCGGAATAAATGGGTGTTTCGTTGGAATATCCCGTTATTACCGTCTTTTTTGAAAAGGGAAGAACTATTGAGAACGTCTTTGAAACGTCCTGGTTAACGTTCTGGTCGCCGCTGTCGCCGTTTCCTCCGTTTGTGCCGGGAGCCGTGGTAGGCTGGGGTGTGGTATCATCCAGCGGGGGCAGGGTGATGGCGGGTGGCGTTGTGGGCAAAATAGTCTTTTGCGGAGGCGTTACCGTGGGCTTGGGAGCTATGGTCGGGTTGAGCTGAACGTTCTGGGTAGGGGTTGCCGTGGGGATGACCTCTATGACGTCATCGGGCTTTCCTGACAGACTTATCAGCGCAACTGTAACGACCGTTAGAACTACTGCGGCAAATACACCGTATGCGGAATTCTTTTTCATGAATTCCCACACCTTGGTTGCCGCGTCTGAAAACTTGTTTTCACTATCTGTCTTTTTCATACTGTTTACCTTTCTTTGGAAAGTGTGACTTTTTTTATAAAGTCTGAGCTGGAATGCTCAAAAGCTGCTCGCAGAGGACTGTCCCTGGGGATATGCTCCACGATCTGCTGACAGTAATAGTTTTGACAGAAATACTTTTTTTATTCTACCGTCAATAAATTTGGCAAAGATTTGTATTTACGTAATAATGAGCCAATATATCCGAGAAAACAGATCCTCCCTCCGCCATTGCCTTTGCTCCCAGCTGGCTCATTCCCACGCCGTGGCCGTATCCGTATACCTCAATGAGTATTTGGTCATCATAGAACGTAAAACGAAAATCGGTGGACTTGAGCCCCAAGGCGGTCCTGAACTGTGTGCCCTTGATTTTGGTGCCGCAGATGGTGATGTATTTTACTCTGCCTCCTGCGGAGCGTTGCAAATCTATCGACTGTTCGATACTTCCGCTGATGGTTATCCCCAGCTTGTTTTTGACTGTGGATATAAATTCATCGTTCGATATTTTTACGTAGCTGTAATAGTTGGGTGCAGATTCCTCTCCGGGGCTTTCTACGGATGTGTAATAGGGCAGATTTTTGACAAAAACGTCCTGGCACGCCTCGGTATATCCGTTACTGGTGGAAAAATAGAATACGGTTATTGGTTCGCCGTTGTAAGTCATCACCAGTCCGTCTGTTTCTTCCACCGCGCGTGTTATTTTTTCCAGCCTTTCTGCGTAATTTGATCCCCAGTTTTTCTGCATTCTTTCGGGAGAAACATACGCCTGACAGCATCCGTGGTAGGTGCATACGTGAGCCTTTGAGTTACTTGAGCAGGAGGATGTCATATGCCTTGCGGTAAAGGTCCTTGCGGCAACTGCCTGTGCCTTTAACGCCTCCATGGGGAACGTTGCAGGCATTTCGCCCGCAACACATCTTATTATGTAGTCGTGCATTGTAAGCTCTATCACACGGTTGTCCGTTCTGTCAAACACCTTTACGGTAACCAGACTGTCTTTCAATACTGCGGGCTGTTCCTGCTCGGGAGAGGGGGAGGGTGTAACGGTGGGTGTTGGAGCCGGTTGCGGGGAAGGCGTCGATACCGGTGTGGCTGTGGGCGTGGTCGGCGTTGCGGTAGGGTCCGATATCTCTATAACGGTTACAGGCTCATCCGTTGGTTGAGGCATTGGTGCCGCAGAGGCGTGACTGTAATTGATATACAGGCTCAGCATAAACGGAATAGCGTAAAAAAACAGAAAGAACGTGTGCGCGATCCTTGATCTCATGTACTAAAGCTCCTTTTATGGTATTTGTCTGCTATAATATACGGGTACGAGGATAATAATATGCAAAAATGACGATTCTATGACAAAAAATTTATAATTTGTTCATTTTTCGTTAAAAAACTCTTGCAATTTTGGCGGAGTTGTTATATAATTACCTCGTAAAATAAATCCGAAGGTTCAAAGAGTGAATTATTCGGAGAGTTACGAAAGGATGGAGTTGTATGTTTAAGTTAAAAGAACATAACACGACCGTAAGAGCCGAGATCATCGGCGGTTTGACAACATTCTTTGCCATGTCTTACATCATTTTCGTTAACCCGGGAATGCTTTCCGAGGCAGGCATGAATCCAGTTGGCGTAGCAATGGCTACATGTATTTCTGCAGCAGTTGGCTGTATTTTGACAGCTTTTCTTGCTAACGTTCCCTTCGCACAGGCTCCTGGTATGGGTCTTAACGCATTCTTTACCTATACTTGCTGTTTTGCTATGGGTTACACATGGCAGCAGAGCTTGACGATAGTCCTCATTTCAGGTGTGATCTTCCTTATCGTTGCGCTTTCTCCTCTCAGAAAGATGCTTATCAACGCTATTCCGAAGAACCTGAAGTCCGCTATCAGTGCAGGTATCGGTCTGTTTATCACATTGATCGGTCTTAAGAATTCCGGTGTTATCAACTTTAACGCAGGTCTCCCTGCTCTTGGTGATATCACATCCGGTGCAGTTCTCCTGACCATCATCGGTATCATCATTACTGCAGTATTCCTTGCTTTCAAGCTTAAGGGTGCTCTTTTCCTCGGTATCATCGCTACTGCTGTTATCGGCCTTGTTCCTACGGTTCTTGGCTCCGATTTCTTCGGCACATTCGTTGTTGAGGGTAGCATTTACGACATCAAGAATCTTGCAGGTATTGCAGACGTTGCATTCAAGTTTGACTTTGGCGGTCTCATGAGCCACGGCTTGTTGCCTCTCTTGACAGCTATCGTTTCCTTCACATTGGTTGACTGCTTTGACACTGTTGGTACTCTTATCGGTACAGCAGGCAACGCAGGTATGCTTGATGAGAAGGGCGAGCTCCACAATGGCGACAAGGCTCTTATCGCAGACGCAGTTGCTACTTGCGTAGGTGCTTGCTTGGGTACATCCACAGTTACAACATTCGTTGAGTCCTCCTCCGGTATCGGCGCAGGCGCAAAGACAGGTCTTTCTTCTTTGGTTGTAGCAGTGCTGTTTATCTTGTCCATATTTATTGCTCCTATTTTTAGTGTTCTTGCCGGCAACAGCTGGTTCCTCTTCGGTATCACATCACCTGCTCTTGTTATTGTTGGTGTATTGATGATGAAGGGCGTTAAGGACATCGATTGGAACGACATGGAAGAAGCTATTCCTTCATTCCTTACAGTTGCTATGATGCCTTTCGCATACAGCATCTCCGAGGGTATCGCATTTGGCTTTATCTCTTACACACTCATCAAGGTGCTTAAGGGTAAGTTCAAGCAGGTTCCCGTATTGCTCTACATTTTGAGCGTTCTGTTTATCGTAAAGTATATCCTTGCAGGACTTTAATTCTTACGGTATAACATAGATCTGTTGGATCATAAAGCACTTGCGGCAGAGGACGGTATCCTTTGCTGCGGGTGCTTTTTTCTTTTTTGATAAGAATTGGGCACAAAACACAACTATATGGACAAAAAACTGTCTAATTGGATAAAAATATCAATATCTTGTGTCTAAACTGTAAATTTTTAAAAATACTACTGTACATTTTGTGCGATGTATGGTATAATATACACGTTGCTCTTTGCAGGGGCAAAAAACGTGTTGCAAAAGGGTTTTTCCCCTTGGCATACGATCACAGCGCTTGGTGCGGCAAATACAGTCTGCCGAGTGCAGGATACCGTAAGGATAGAACTATGAAAAAACTAACTGCATTTATTTTGACCGTTGCCGTTATGCTGACGTGCTTTGCAGGCTGTACCAAAAAGATGACCGTACAGTCCTTGTACATAGGTGGGGAGTATGTTCCCGTGGAGACCTTGATGACCATTGACGGTGCTGAACTGACTCTGTTTGAATACAGATATTATTTTGCAAAGGCAAAGGCATCCATTGACGGCGGAGATGATTCCTATTGGGTGACCAATGAGGATGCAAGGCAGGAGCTGCTGGAAACCACGCTTGAACTGGTGAGATATGAGTTTGCCAAGGAAAAACTTTACGGCGATCTGGGCTTTAAGATCACAAGAGATATGTGGAAGTCCATCGATGCTTATATCAAGGCGTACAGATCATCAATGACGGATGACCAGTGGGCAGAGATACTGGAAAAGTCTTATCTGGATGAGGCTTTGTTCAGACGTATGAACGCAAAGAATGCTTACGATCCCGAGCTTTCCGATTATTATTTCGGTGTAGGCGGGCAGATAAAGCTCAAGCTGGCGGATATTCTTGAGTACATGCAGGAGGAGTATTATCATTACAAGTACGTCTGCATCAGAAAGGATTACGACGGCACTACGGTTAATTTGGACCTTATAAACGATATACAGGAAAGAGCAGCAAAGGGCGAGGATTTTGACGCACTTATGAAGGCATATTCCAGAGATTATGCGACCAACGCTACAAAGAACGGCAATTATTCACCCGTTGACGGTGAGAATTCCGTAATAATAGCCGTACTGGCAGCGCTTGAGGAGGGCGAGGTCAGCGACGTGGTAGAATTTGAGGGCTCGTATTACGTTTACAAGAAGCTTCCTATTGTGGAAAAGGATGCTCAGACGGATTACGACGTATTCAAGGCTCAGTACATTTCAGATTACATAGACGGTGTTATCAACGAGATCATTGAGCAGCAAGATATTGATATAGTTTCCAAATACTACGAGGATATCTCCGTAGAAACATTACTTTGGAAGTGAGCTTCATTGCGTATAAATAAATTATATTTATACGCAATTTTTTTGATGATCCGCACATACTAAAATAAAAAAGGATTTTTGTATGATGGATCAGACAACAAGAACGGACCTTGCGATTGAACGTATGCCCTCGGGCAGAATGGCAAAAAAGCTGGACGGAGCAGACGTTGAGGTGGAGCATACGGATGGGTGTAAGGTTACTGACGTAGACATAAGGGACGACAGAGCAGTAAAAGCCATCGGTAAACCAATAGGCAGGTATATTACCGTGGAGCCTCAATGGACAACGTCTGAGGCAAGCATAGCCCACGTGCTGGGCGCACAGATAAAAAAGCTTCTGGGCAGCTGCAGCAGCGTGCTTGTGGCAGGGCTTGGAAACAGACAGATAACCCCGGACTCGATCGGGGCAAGGGTCGTGGATGGCATAGAGGTCACCAGAGTGCTGTACGATAGCGTTGGCATGGATGCAAGGGTGGAGGTATCTGCCGTGGCGACGGGCGTGCTGGGTGACACAGGTATCGAAACGCTGGAGATACTGGCGGGCATTTGCGACAGGGTGCAGCCCGAGGCGGTGATAGCGGTGGACGCCCTTTGTGCGAGGGATGTGGAGAGAATATCCAACACCTTTCAGCTGACGGATACGGGGATCTCTCCCGGAGCAGGCGTTGGCAATTTGAGGAAAAGGATAGACCGAGAGACTCTTGGTAGGACTGTTATCGGCATAGGTGTCCCTACTGTGGTTTACGCAGGGACTGTGTGCCGCAATATGCTGGAAAAGCTGACTGATGACAGCGATGCCATCGGCAAGATAATAGAAGAAGCAACGGGGGACGCCATCGGTGAGCTGGTGGTTACTCCAAAGGACATAGATGCCCAGGCGGAGAGAGCAGCAAGGATCATTTCTGCCGCTTTGAATGAGGCATTTGACGTCGATGAATTATGAAAGGGAGAGAAAGCATGATGACGTATAATGAGGCTTTGGCGTTTATTAAGAGTACGGGAAAATTTGGCTCGCGCCCCGGGCTGGAGGTTATTTCCGCATTGCTGAAAAAGATGGGCGATCCGCAGAATAACGTTAAGTGTGTGCACATAGCGGGAACAAACGGAAAAGGCTCAACCTCTGCGTATATTGCATCCGTAATGAGGCAGGCGGGGTACCGCACGGGTATGTTTACGTCACCGCCCATAATGGATGAGACGGAAAGGATCCAGCTGAACGGACAGTATATTGACAAGGCTGAATTTGCCGAGATAACCGAATTTGTTAAGGCTGCGGCGGATAAGGTGGAGGCTGACGGACTGCACTACCCAACGGAGTTTGAGCTGTTTACGGCGGTTGCCTTTGAGTATTTCTCCAGAAAAAACGTGGATATCGCCGTGCTGGAAACGGGCATGGGCGGCAGGCTGGATGCGACCAACGTTTGCAAACCGATAGTTTGCATTATTACCGCAATGGGACTTGACCATACCCAGTATCTGGGCGATACTATTGAAAAGATCGCCGCAGAAAAGGCGGGCATAATAAAGGAGAATACCCCAGTGGTGCTCTATCCTGAGCAGGAGCCGGGCGCAAGGGCTGTGGTAAAGAGTAT
>JAGBHJ010000065.1 GCA_017935525.1 Clostridia bacterium
ATAAAAGCGTTTCAAGGGTGGGTGGTCAAGGCGGGAGGGGAAATCGCAATCTCCTCCCGCCTTGTTGTTCTTTGGATACTTTCTGTCAATACAGAAAGTATCATAGCCGCCACAGAATTTAGGCATCCCGGGATGTCGAGGACGCCCGTCCATTAAACATCCACCATCACCTCATCCCCATTTGCGGACACTACCTCCATCAATCTTAACCCACCGTTGCGCCACCTATATCTCCGCAAGGCAGAAAGTGCTTTTATCACATCTCTGTTATTTACCGTTGCTCCGTATTTTCTTGCCTGCGATGCCAGCAAACACGCAGTTGCTTCGTTCAATAACAACACGGTTGGCAGCCAAAACGGAATCCTGACACCGCCGCTGCTTTTTACCACCATTTTCATATTACTCTACCGTAATACTCACGTTGTCGCCGTTAGCGCTTGTTACCTCCAGCAACGTTCCGCAAGCTCCTTGCTCGATTTGCTCCATAACAAGGCTCCAGTCGATCTTTATGTCCGCACCGCAGTTGATGGTTGCCTCCATAGCTCCCGTACCCGCAAGAGCCTTTACTGCCATCAACGGTAAGTTAAGCTTTACGTGGTCACCCGCTGCAGAGTCAACCGTGAGCCTCATCAGTTTATCCCATTTGTTTTTATTCTCGTGCGTTGTTCCTGTAGCATTCTCTCTGTTCATTACGTATCAATTCCTTTCTCTGCCACTCTTGGCTTTGTTGTATCAATTTTAACACCAAAAGCAAACATCATCAACCATCTTGGCGTAAGTGGTATCGTTTTGCTGTGTAAGAGGTAGCTTTTCCCCACCCAAAAAATTCCCATTTTATCACAAAACCCCTTGACAAATACGCCGTTATGGTTTATAATATAATAAATTATCGGCTACGACGGGAAGGAGTAGCGGTACCCACTCACTGCAGAGAGAGGGCGGCAGGTGTGAGCCCTTGTGAGATTACCGTAAAGCAGTCCCCGAGCTTTGGACCGAAATTACAGTAGGCTCCAACGGCATATCCCCCGTTATCTTGGGATGCGGCATCACACGGTGTCGGCAGAGTGCGGTCATAAGACCGAATTTAGGTGGTAACACGGATAACCATTCGCCCTAAGCTTACAGTAGCTTTGGGCATTTTTTATACTCAACAAAACATACAACGAAAGGCAGATATCTATTATGATAGAAAAATCCAGAAAATTAGACAACGTTTGCTACGACATCAGAGGCCCCGTTATGGACGAGGCAAACAGAATGGTAGCAGAGGGCACACAGATCATACGTCTTAATATCGGCAACCCCGCACCGTTTAAGTTTATGGCACCCGACGAGATCGTCCGCGATATGATGTACAACCTCCGCGACTGCGAGGGGTACAGCGACTCCAAGGGCCTTTTCTCCGCCAGAAAAGCCATCATGCAATATTGCCAGCTTAAGGGCATCCCCAACGTGGATATAAACGACATTTACACAGGCAACGGAGTTTCCGAGCTTATTACGATGTCCATGCAGGGCCTGCTGAATAACGGCGACGAAATACTCGTTCCTGCGCCCGACTATCCGCTGTGGACGGCTTCCGTTACGTTGGCAGGCGGCAACGCTGTGCACTACGTTTGCGACGAGCAGTCAAACTGGTACCCCGATATCAACGACATCAGAAAAAAGATCACCCCCAACACAAAGGGCATCGTAGTTATCAACCCCAACAACCCCACGGGTATGCTCTACCCCAGAGAGGTGCTCCAGAGCATAGTTGACGTGGCAAGAGAATTCGGGCTGATAATATTTGCTGACGAAATATACGACAGACTTGTAATGGACGGCCTTGAGCACGTGGCAATTGCATCCCTTGCGCCCGACCTTTTGGTGGTAAACTTTAACGGTCTTTCCAAGTCCCACAGAGTTGCAGGCTACAGATGTGGCTGGATGTGCCTCAGCGGTGACAAATCCAACGCAAAGGGCTACATCGAGGGCTTGAACCTGCTGTCCACAATGCGTCTTTGCTCCAACGTGCCTGCGCAGTCCATAATTCAGACAGCATTGGGCGGCACCCAGAGCGCTGACCAGTTGCTTTTGCCCGGCGGCAGAATATACGAGCAGCGTAATTTTATTTACGAAAAGCTCTCCGCCATCCCCGGCGTCAGCGTAGTAAAGCCCAACGCGGCATTCTACATATTCCCCAGGCTGGACGTTAAAAAGTTTAACCTCAGGAGTGACGAGCAGTTTGCCTTTGACTTCCTCAGAACGGAAAAGGTGCTGGTTACCCACGGTGCAAGCTTTAACACAGCAACCCCCGGCCACTTCAGAATAGTGTACCTGCCGGACAAGGAGACATTGGGCATCGTCTGCCAGAGGCTGGAGAGATTTTTGAGTAAATATTCCCAGTAATTTGTCAAAAAGTATAAAAAACCTATTGACAAAATCCCGCATTGGTAGTATAATTACGCATATCGGATGGATATTTATTGAAAGGATTCACGAATATGTTCAGCATCACAATTTTCGATATTATCGTGCTACTACTCGCTGTAACTCTACTTATTCAAAAGAATAATCGTTACAGTGCTTTTAGCCGTACCTGAAATTGTGATTTTCGTGTACCATTGGGCAAAATTCGGGATGTTTATATTACCACCCCCGTATAGCCCGTGATATATTGTAAATTCTGAGCTCACGGCAAAGGCCGTGAGCTTTTTTAATGTATATAATTTTAGCAAAATAGAGAAAGGTTTATTTTTATGCAGACAATCAGAATTGCAGACTCAACACTCAGAAACAGCCCCGACTCTGCTTACAGCTTTAAGGAAAAGATAGAGATCGTAAAGCAGCTTGACCACATCGGAGTTGACGTAATCGAAACAGCACCCATCACAAACGCAAAGACTGACGTGTTGTTTCTCCATACAGTAGCACCCATCATAAAGAACAGCACGCTCTCCTGCCCCACGGGACTCACAAAGGAATCCCTTACAAGCGCATGGCAGGCAATCAAGTCAGCAAAAAGACCCCGCCTGCACGTTATGCTCCCCACGTCAACCGTTCAGCTGGAGTATATCTGCCACAAAAAGCCCAACGTAGCTTGTGATCTGGTAAAGCAGCTGGTAAGCGAGGCAAAGGCGTTGTGTGCAGACGTTGAGTTTTCCGCAATGGACGCCACAAGGAGCGAATTTGATTTTCTCTGCTCCGTTGTCAGATCCGCCATCGGCGCGGGTGCAGGCACGGTAACTCTGTGCGACACCGCAGGCACAATGCTCCCCGACGAGTTTGCCGCTTTTGTCAAGAAGATATACGACGAGGTGCCCGCATTAAAGAGTGTCAACCTTTCCGTTGAATGCTCCGACGCCATGAGCATGGGCGTTGCCTGCTCCGTGGCATCCATCAATGCAGGAGCTGCTCAGATAAAGACCTGCGTCGGCAATGACAACTCCCCCTCTTTGGAAGCAGTTGCGTACATGCTTAAGGTCAAGGGTGATTCAATGGGCATTGCATCAGGCATCAACCAGACCGTTATCAGCAGAACCATCGGCAACATAATGTCATTTACCAATACGGGAAAGGGCGCAAACAAATTTACGCAGATCGCTGCAGAGGAAGCTTCCACGGAGATCACACTTTCTGCCAATGACGACATCAAGACGGTTTCCGAGGCAGTAAAGGCGCTGGGCTACGACCTTTCCGAGGAGGATACCTCCAAGGTGTACGAAAACGTACAGAGAGTGGCGCAGAAAAAGAGCATCGGCGCCAAGGAGTTGGATGCCATCGTGGCAAGCTCCGCAATGCAGGTCTCCCCTACATACACGCTCAAGAGCTACGTTATCAACAGCGGTAACATCATCTCCGCTACGGCAAACATCGAGCTGATCAAAAACGGTGCAACCGTTGCAGGCATCAGTTTGGGCGAGGGTCCCATTGATGCGGCGTTCCTTGCCATAGAGCAGATCGTGGGACATCACTTTGAGCTGGACGACTTCCAGATACAGTCCGTAACTGAGGGCAGAGAGGCTATGGGTGAGGCTTTGGTAAGACTCAGAGCCAATGGCAAGCTCTACTCCGGCAAGGGCGTTTCCACAGACATTATAGGCGCAAGTATCCGAGCATATATCAATGCTCTCAACAAGATCTGCTTTGAGCAGTAACGGAAAGGGATATATTTTATGAAATTGTCATTTTCTACAAACCGTTGGCAAAATTACGATCTGATCAACTTCTTTGAGATCGCCAAGGAATATAAATTCAGCGGCGTGGAGATCCACGACGTAAAGGAAACGGAGGCAACGGAGCTTAAATCCATGCGCCGCCGTTTGATGGAGTACGGCATCAGCATTCCGTGTATCGACCTGACGTCAAACATTGCGGAGGCAACGGATGCCGCCATCACAGAGCTGAATAAGTGCATAGAGGCGGCAGAAATACTCAATATCCCCTACATCCGCTTGAAGGCAACCAACGACTCAGTCCACAGCAGTCAGGATAACGTAAGGGAATTCATCAACGCAGCCCTGCCCCTTGCGCAAAAGGCAGGCAAGGTGCTCCTGGTGGAAACAATGGGTATGTACGCAAACACGCAAAGCCTGGCAGAGCTTTTGAACTCCTATGCAGACGACGCTCTGGGTGCGCTGTGGGATATCTACTACCCCTACAATATCAATAACGAATCCCCCGAAACCACCATCAAGAATCTGGGTGCGTACGTAAAGCACATCCACGTTAAGGATTCCGACTGCGGCGAGGCATATTCCCTTGTGGGCGAGGGTGACCTGCCCATATTCAGCGTTGTAAACGCATTGCGCTCCATCAATTACGACGGCTTCCTCTCTTTGGAGTGGGACCCCCAGTGGGACAGCGAGATCAACGACATCGACATCATATTCCCCCACTACGTTGCTTACATGGATATGTATGACGACCCCTCCAAGGCAAAGAACGTTTATTACGAGAACAAGGCAGGCACGGGTAAATTCGTATGGAAGAAGGATGCGCTGATAGAAAAGACATTTGGCGACGTGCTGGACACAATGGTAAAGCACTTCCCCGATCAGTACGCATTCAAATACACAACTCTCAATTACACAAGAACTTATTCCGAATTCAGAGACGACGTTGACACCTTTGCCCGTTCGCTTATCGCCATGGGCGTTAAGGCAGGCACACACGTTGCCGTTTGGGCGTCCAACCTGCCCCAGTGGTATATCGCTTTTTGGGCGGCAACAAAGATCGGCGCAGTTTTAGTTACGGTCAATACCGCGTACAAAATTCATGAGGCTGAATACCTCTTTAAGCAGTCCGACACTCACACTCTTATTATGGAAAAGGGCAGCAAGGACTCCCATTACGACGAGATTCTTGCCGAGCTCTGCCCCGAGCTGGAAAACACCACTCCCGGCAAGCCCCTCCATTCAAAGAGGCTCCCATTCCTGCGCAACGTTATCACTGTGGGCTACAAGCAGAAGGGCTGCATGACGTGGGACGATGCCGTTGCAAAGTCATCCCAGGTACCCGTTGAGGAGGTTTACAGAATGGCTGCTGCGGTTGACGTTCACGACGTTTGCAATATGCAGTACACGTCCGGTACAACGGGCTTCCCCAAGGGCGTTATGCTGACGCACTACAACGTTGTAAACAACGGCAAGTGCATAGGCGACAGAATGGATCTTTCCACAGCGGACAGAATGATGATACAGGTGCCCATGTTCCATTGCTTTGGCATGGTGCTGGCTATGACTGCATCCATGACTCACGGCGCAACGCTCCACCCCATTCCGTACTTCTCCGCAAAGTCATCCCTTGCTTGCATCAATAACGAAAGAGTTACTGCATTCCACGGCGTACCCACAATGTTTATTGCATTGCTGGAGCATCCCGATTTTGAAAAGACGGATTTCTCCTACATGAGAACGGGTATCATGGCAGGCTCGCCCTGCCCCATCTCCGTAATGCAGGAGGTCGTTGACAAAATGAACATGAAGGAGATCACCATCGTTTACGGTCAGACGGAGGCTTCCCCCGGATGCACCATGAGCTCTACGGATGACTCCCTTGAGGTCCGCGTTACAACAGTCGGCAGAGCATTGCCCGAGATAGAATGTAAGATCATCGACCCCGAAACAGGTCTTGACCTGCCCGACAACGTTACGGGTGAATTTGTTGCAAGGGGCTACAATATAATGAAAGGCTACTACAAAATGCCCGCCGCAACTGCAGCTGCAATAGACAAGGACGGTTGGCTCCACACGGGCGACCTGGCTTGCCGCACACCCGAGGGCAACTACAAGATCACAGGCCGTCTTAAGGATATGATCATCCGTGGAGGTGAAAACATATACCCCAAGGAGATCGAGGAGTTTATATACACCAACCCCAAGGTAAAGGACGTGCAGGTTATCGGTGTGCCCGACGAGCAGTACGGTGAGGAGATCATGGCTTGCATAATTCTGAAGGAGGGCGAGACCATGACGGAGGAAGAAATGAAAAAGTACATAGGCGACCATATGGCAAAGCATAAGGTGCCCAGGTACATCGACTTTGTTGACGCCTTCCCCATGAACGTTGCAGGCAAAATACTCAAGTACAAGATGAGAGAGGACGCCATCATGAAGCTGGGCTTGCAGAAGGCAAACTCCATCGTCACCGCATAAAGTGAAAGGACAGTGAGTATTTAATGAGAAAGATCATAGATTGTCATTGCCATATATATCCCGAAAAGATAGCGGCAAAGGCAGTTGAGAGCATAGGTAATTTCTACGACATTTCCATGGATATGGACGGAACGTATTCCAACCTTGTTGCCGCAGGGAATGCCGCAGGAATAACACATTACGTAATATTTTCCGTAGCAACCACACCCAAGCAGGTGGGCTCCATCAACAAGTTTATTACGGACACGGTTGCCGCACACAACGGATTTATGACAGGTCTTGGCACGCTCCATCCCGACAGCCCCGACCAAGCGGCTGACGTTGAGGCGTTGATAGCAATGGGGCTCAAGGGCGTAAAGCTCCACCCCGACATTCAGGGTGTAAAAATGGACGACCCCAGATGTATCAAGATGTACGAGCTTTGCCGCGGCAGACTGCCAATACTTTTCCACACGGGGGATTACAGATACGATTTTTCCAACCCCAAAAGAGTAAAGGCTGTTTTGGAGGCATTCCCCGACCTTACTGTCATCGGTGCGCACTTTGGCGGCTGGTCCATATGGGAAAGAGCCACCGAGGAGCTTTGCCGCTACGACAATTTTATGGTGGACTGCTCGTCATCCCTTTACAGTCTTGACAGCAGCACCGCCCGTGACCTTGTACGCCGTTACGGCGCTGACAGAGTGCTTTTTGGCACGGACTACCCCATGTGGGAGCCCAAGGCAGAGCTGGAAAGATTCTTTGCCATGGGACTTACCGAGGAGGAAAACGAGCTGATACTCCACAAGAACGCGGAAAAGTTGTTTGGAATAGAATAATTTGTTTTTATTACGTCAAAGAAAGGAGTGCCTTCTCTTTGACGGATGGATCACACAAATCACCCCGACAGACATTAAGATCTGTCGGGGTGATTTTTTTACAATATATCAATATAGATCTGTGGCTAACTGTGTTCTGATATCAAATTGTCCCTCATAATCAGTTGCCCAAGCAATACCAAACAAGACTTTATCGATTGGTTCTCTGCAAACGTATTCTACACCGTAACGTATTCGGTTGGTATCAAAGGACGGATCATCATCTCCTGCGCCAATAGTCAGAACGATATTATCCTTAACAAACTCCGAGTACAAATACCTCTCTCCCGATGCTCCGACATTGGGTAGCTCCGTATCGCACAAAGCAACAACGCAGCTGATAGTCTGCCATTCTTTTGCAGAAACAGCAATTCGGTAACAACCCGCCGGAGGTTTTTGAAGCACAGAATGAGTATTGCAAATATACGGTTCAAATTCATAATCGGAGCGAATGCCATCTATATAGATTTGAATCTCTCCCATTGGAGTCAAAATTCCTTTTCCCATACAGTCACGCTCCTTTGCTCGATCATGTCTTAGACTCAAAACATCAGCTTCAGCCAATTCAACAGCAGTCCCGTCCACTGGGAAACGTGCTTATTGCCCGTTGCAACGCCCATGCCGTGGCCACCATAGGGGAATATGTGCATTTCCACGGGGATATTTGCCGCCCTCAATGCGGATGCGTACATATAGGAATTAAGCACCTCAACGCAGTCGTCCTCCGCCGTATGCCATATAAACGCAGGGGGTGTGTTTGGCTTTACGTTCTTTTCGGGAGTGATAAGGGGCGCTTTGTCGATATTGCCGTTGCTCAAAAGGCACTGCTTGGAGTCAGCATGGGTAATATCGTCATTCTCAAGAGTAATTACGGGGTAGCACAGTATCTGTCCGTTGGGGATATAATCCTCCCTATCAATATCGTCCACGCCCTCAAGTCCCTCAAAGGGAATAGTGCAGGTGCTCACCAAGGACACCAGACTGCCGCCTGCAGATGAGCCCATAACGCACACCTTGTTTTTGTCAATGCCGAACTTGTCAGCATAGTATCTTACGTATCTTACAGCACGTCTTGCATCAAGCAACGGCAGAGGAAACTGGTCGGGGTACACTCTGTAATCGCAAACAAAGGCATTATAGCCGTGCTCACTCAAAAATTCGCCATAGCCCTTGCCCTCGTGCTCTGCTCTGAAGCTGTATCCGCCACCTGCAAATACGATCACCGCCGCATCGCTTATCTTATTTTTTGCGGGGTAAAATGTTATTTCTGTCTTATGCTCTGCCATTGACGGCACGTTTTCCCACATATTCATATTTATCACCTCATTATTAAAATTCAAGTCTTAACCAATTAACCAAAAGCTCCGCCCATTGTGCCACGTGGGGGTTGTCCTTTGGGATGCCCAAGCCGTGGCCGCCGTATGGCAGTATGTGCATTTCCACAGGCACGCCGTTTTGCCTCAACTGTGTGGCATATGTCAGCGCATGGCGCATATCGACGCAGTCATCCTCGGAGGTGTTCCATATAAACGCCTTGGGGGTGTGGGGTGTCACATTCTGCTCTGCGGAAATAGCCTCGGCAATTTTCTTCCAATCCTCGCCCATAAGCTCTCTGTTTGCCCAGTCCAGCAAAAGACCCTTTGTGGCATGGCATATGTAGCCGTAGCACAATATCTGACCGTTAGGTACAAAGCCTTCGTCATCTATTGCGTCAACACCCTCGTACTCCAGTTTTTCCATATATGTAGATACCATGGAGGTCAAGCCGCCGCCCGCAGATGAGCCCATAACGCATATCTTGTCCTTATTTATGCCGAATTTGTCAGCATAGTATCTTACGTATCTCACCGCGCGCCTTACGTCAAGCAGCGGCAGAGGAAATCTGTGGGGACTTACTCTGTAATCACACACAAAGGCATCAAACCCATGCTCGTTAAGGTATTCCGCATAGCCCTGACCCTCATGATCCGCCCTGCAAGCATATCCGCCGCCGGGGAGGATTATTATTGCCGCATCACTTGTCTTATTTTTTGCAGGATAATACGTCAGCCCGGGCACCTCTCTGCAAAGTCCGGGAGTGTTTTCCCAAAGATCAAATCTTTCCATTATACGTCCTTTCTTTGAGGCGCTGACCAATTATATATCAGCTCGGGTGTTGTAAAGGGCTTCTTAAAAAATCTGTCGCTCAACGGCTCGCCCCACTTTTTATGCAGTATGATGTTTACCAGCATCCTTACGTCCTCTATATCGTGGTAGTGTACCCCCTTACGGAAGTACCAGAACAGGTTTTCCTCCGCACCAAGGAATTTATACACCTCGCCCGCCGCCATCGTGGTCATCCATGAGCCAACGGGGTTTGACCAGATATCGCTTGCCGCCTCGGACACAAAAAGCACTCTGGGTGCCACCAACGCCTTAAGATAATGGCAGTCAAAGGGCAGCTCCTGCTCCCTGTGGGCATATTCGTTCATACCCTCGCCAAACCATATGGGGAAGACCCTCAGAATATCCGCGAGAGTTTCGCTTACCGCCTCCTTGCCGTCCTCCTTGATTGCGCTCATGTGTATGCGGTAGCATCCGCAAGCACCTGCGCAGGTAGCGTTAGGGTTTACAATGGCTGCTCTTTCATCCACAGCGCCTGCCAACGCCGCAGTTTTGCCGCCGCGGGAGTGACCGGTAAAGGTTATCAGATCCATGTCACCCCAGCCCAGCTTTTCCACCGCATCAACACAGCGGGAATATCCCCACGCCCATGCACCCAATGCGCCAAAGCCGTATTCGGGGTAGCAATCGTACAGCTGACCCGTGCCACGGGACTCGGATGAAATATCGTGGGCAAGCTCCGTCCTGTCAAAGGTTACGAATATTATGCCCTTATCCACAAATTCCGACAAATACTCCTTGTTGTAGCAATAGCCAAAGCACATATCGCCGTCAATTACAACGGGGCAAGTGCCCTGCCTGTTTTGCGGGAAGAACGCCTTCATGTAGAACGTTACGGGCTTTTCCCGTCTGCCCGTCTTTATTCTGTACGAGCAGAATTTCGGGCTTATGTACGTGGTTTCAACCTCCAAAAATTCCGGCTGAGGGGGCAAAGTGCCGTACTGCAGCTCCACCGCAGTTTTATACAGCTCCTTGCGATGCTCTCGCCACTTTTGCTCTGTATCCGCCCTTGTGCCATCCTTCATCATAAAGGGGTCGGGCAATTCACTCAGCACGTCAAGCCTTGTGACTGTAATAAGGCCTTCCCTCATTTCGTAATCAAATTCCGCCATAGCCTTTCTCCTTTTACTTCAGCACGACCTCGTCACCCAATATCTCCTTCATCCTGGGCAACATACCGCACTTCTTCTCCAATCTGGACGAGGGTATCTGAAAGCCGTCGTACCCCGGCAGATGATTTGCCTCAATAAACAGCGGTCCGTCCTCACAGATGGCAACGTCCCATCCGCTGTAACGTATCTGTGGAGTAACAAGCGCCGCTTTTTTGCACATTTCCAAGGATTCCCTCCAATAGGGTATCACAAAGCCCTTTATGGGGGTGCCCGTCATGGGGTGCTCCTCGTAAATAATGTTTTCCTTGTCGCCTGCGCCCATGGTCACAACGCCCGTATCAAGATCAACGGGAGCAAACATTCCACCGTTGTTGATATTGTCAACCACCTTGCCGTTGTTGCCAATTCTGACGATGGCGTAGAGTATGTGCACCTCGCCATCCTTAAGCACCGTGGTAACTCTCACCGTGTTTACTGAATGGGGGGAGAGCTTCATCATATCGGGGTGCTGGCGGACGTAATCCTCCAGAAGCTGTGCGGAGGGAGTTTCGGTCAACCTTTGATACATTTGGTCGTAATTCTCAAAGTCTGCAGTCTTCCATTTCTCCACGCCTACGCCGCAGCAGGCATCAATGGGCTTTACGATTATGGCTTCCTTGCCGTCAATAAACTTTAGGAAGTCCTCCTTTGTTGCCGTGCGGAAATCCAACCAATCCCTCTTTAAGAATTCGTTGTACTTGGTGTTAAAATCCACCTTGTCGTTGAGGCAATGGTAATACTCCTTGCTGTTGAGCTTTGCCATAATAAGGTTATTGGCGGTACGGGTAACGTAGGTGCTTCGCTCTGCCCCGTTCATCAGCCAGAATTCAAAATACTCGTAATCCCTGTACCCTGCTCCGTATTTCCAGCCGCAATAGATCATATCTACAAAAAGACCTACCCTGTTTTTGCCGCTTCGCTTGTGCATTCTGGAAACCGATGCCAGCATATCCTTGTAATTCATGTCAAACACACGCTTGATTATAAAGCTTATCTTGTTCATCGCCTTATCCCTCTATTATCTTTACGTTATCATTGCCCAAAAGAAGTCTCAGTTCCTTTTCTATGGGCTTTGCAAGGTCCACCCAGTTGTTTCTGTCTGCAAGGTACACCTTTTTACTGCCGTCCTTATTTACTACGCATATTTTTACTGGGGTATTGCCGCCAAACTCCCTCAGCAGTGGGTTTATCAGCTTTTCCGCATTGGCAAACTGCTGGGCGGTCAGCTTGACGTACAAAACCGCCTTTTTGGGCTTTCGCTTGTCATGGGTCAGAACGCTGACCTTGTCCGCAATCAGCTTTACACCCTCCTCGTCCTTGACGGAGGTCTTTCCGTCAACGATTATGGTGCTGTCCACAGTCAAAAGCTCACCGTATTTTTCCACCTGGCTGGGGAATGCAATAACCTCTATGGTACCCGTCTTATCCTCTAAAGTCACAAAGCGCATCAGCTGCTTTTTCTTTGTGGCAACCTGCTTTACCGCGGTGACAATGCCCGCAATGGACACGCTCTTGCCGTCGTATTCGGAAATATCCACGGTATCCGCACTTTCCTCGTCAGCCAAAGCCGCATTTACCTCCGCAAACATTGCCGTGGTGTCAAGCCCATCCAGCGCATCCGTGTATTCGTCCAGAGGGTGACCGGAAATATATATTCCCGCGATCTCCCTTTCCATCTTCAGCAGGGATGACATCGGTTGCTCCTCGATGTCGGGGTATTCTATCTCCACAACGTCGCTGACCTTATCATCCTCGTCCAGCATATCGAATATGCTTATCTGCAGGTCGTTTTTGGAAAGGTTTATCTTGTGGTACATATCCACCACATGCTCGTACACCATCAAAAGCTGGGATCGTTTTACCCCCAAGGAGTCAAATGCGCCGCACTTGATGAGGGATTCCACCACTCGCTTGTTGGACGAAAGCTTACCCGCCCTGGAGCAGAAATCGGAAAAGCCCTTATACGGTCCGTTCTTTTGTCTTTCTGTCACTATCTCGCTGACAGCCTGGCTGCCCACGTTCTTTAGTGCATTAAGACCAAACATGATGTTTTCCCCGTCGGGCACAAAAGCCCCCTCGGAAAGGTTTATGTCGGGGTTCAGCACCTTGACGTTATGCCTTCTGCAGTATTCCACGTACTCTGCCACCTTGGCAGGGCTATCTGCTACGCTGGATATCAACGCCGCCATATAGTCCACAAAGTAGTAGTGGCGCAGATACGCAGTCCAGTAGCTTACTACCGCATATGACGCCGCATGAGCCTTATTGAATGCGTACTCCGCAAACTTTATCATCTCGTCAAATATCTCGTTTGCCTTTGCCTCGGAAACTCCGTTTCTTACCGCACCCTTTACCGTCACGTTGCCGTCCTTGTCCACTATTCCGTGGATAAAGTTATGGCGCTCCTCCTCCATGACGCTGTGCTTTTTCTTTGCCATTGCACGGCGCACAAGGTCACTTCTGCCGTATGAGTAGCCCGCAATGTCACGCACTATCTGCATGACCTGCTCCTGGTATATCATACATCCGTAGCTGACGTCAAGGATGGGCACGAGGCACTCATCCGTATATTTGATATTGTCGGGATTTTGTCTGTTTTCCAGATATCTTGGTATCTGATCCATGGGGCCCGGTCTGTACAGAGCGATGCCCGCAATAATGTCCTCTATGTTCTTTGGCTTTAATTCCTTAAAGAAGGAAGTCATGCCGCCGCTTTCCAGCTGGAATACGCCCATACAGTCGCCCTTGCAAAGGGATTGAAAAACGTCTGCATCGTCAAATGTTATCTCATCCAGCTTCAGATTTTTGTTGTACTTTCTGTTGATAGCCTTTACGGTCTCACCAATTACGGAAATATAGCGCAGACCCAGAATATCTATCTTCAGCAGTCCAAGCTCCTCCAGCAGACCCATGGTGTACTGGGTGGTGACAGTATCGCTGGTGACGGACAAGGGCACGTATTCGGATATGGGCTCCTTTGTTACCACTATACCCGATGCGTGCACGGAGGCGTGTCTGGGCAAGCCCTCCAGCTTTTTGGACATTTCTATGAGCCTTGCTATCTGCTCATCCTCCTCAACCATTGCCCGCAGCTGTGCGGAAAGCTCCAACGCTCCGTCAATGGTGGTCATGGTGCCGGGGATAGCCTTTGCAACCTTATCCACCACCGCATAGGGTATGGCAAGGGCTCTGCCAACGTCACGGACAACGGCTCTGGCCTTCATTCGTCCGTGGGTAACTATCATGGCAACGTTTTCGTGGCCGTATTTTGATATGATGTACTCTATGACCTCCTGACGTCTGTCGTCACTGAAGTCAAGGTCAATATCGGGCATACTTACTCTTTCGGGGTTCAAAAATCTCTCAAAGAGCAGGCTGTACTTGATGGGGTCAATAGCCGTAATACCCAGCGTATATGCCACAACGCTGGAGGCACCGCTGCCTCTGCCCGGGCCTACGGAAATACCTATGCTCTCGGAATAGAGCTTTAAGTCCTGCACTATGAGGAAGTAATCCACGTAGCCCATGTTCTTTATTGTGGAAAGCTCATAGTCCAGTCTTGTCTTTATTTCGTCGTTAAAATTTTCGCCGTAGCGCTTTTTTGCACCCTCGTAGCATCTGTATTAAAGATATTGGTACGCATCCGTCCAGCCTTGGGGAAGATGGAACTCCGGCAGGTGCTTGTTCATAAAGTCAAACTCCACGTGGCATCTATGGGCGATATTATACGTATTTTCCAGTGCTTGGGGAACCTCGCGGAACAGCTCTGCCATCTGCTGTGGAGATTTGAGGTAGAACTCATCAGTTTCAAACTGCATTCTGTCCTCATCCTCAACGGTCTTTAGCGTCTGGATGCACATCATAATACCCTGAGCCTCTGCGTCCTCCTTGTTGAGGTAGTGGACGTCGTTGGTGGCAACAAGCCCTATATCAAGGCGCTTTGACATATCTATAAGCGCCGCATTTACCTTTGGCTGGTCCTCCAAGCCGTGGTCCTGCAGCTCCAGGAAGAAATTATCCTTGCCAAACATATTTTTGAGCTTCAACGCCAGCTTGTCCGCAGATTCCATATCGTCATGGAGTATAAACTGGGGTATATCACCGCCCAGACAGGCGCTCAGGCAAATAATGCCCTCGGTATAGCTTTCCAGAATTCTGTAATCTATCCTTGGCTTGTAATAAAAGCCCTCGGTATATGCCAGGGATACCAGCTTTATGAGGTTTTTGTAGCCCGTCTGATTTTCCGCCAGCAGCACCAGGTGGGAATAGTCGGAGTTCATGGGCGTGCGGTCCTTCATGTCGCCCTTTGTGGCATACACCTCACAGCCTATAACAGGATGCACTCCCGCCGCCTTTGCCGCCTTATAAAACTCAACGGCACCGTACATGACGCCATGGTCCGTCATAGCAACGGAATCCATGCCCAGCTCCTTACACTTGTCCATCAAAAGGCTGATCCTTGTCATGCCGTCCAAAAGGCTGTATTCGGTATGCAGATGTAAATGAGTAAATTTAATATTCTCCGACATTGCTTTTCCTGCTTTCTCGTATTATTCTTCCGATATTACGGCGTCGGCCTCGTCCCCATACTGGAGCATCAGCTCCTCCGCCATTTCCTTTATCTTGTTCATTCTGTGGTTTACGCCGCTTTTGCCCAAGGGCGGTGACAGCATCTGTCCCAGCTCCGTAAGGCTGACGTCGGGAGCCTCCATTCTGCACTCCGCAACGCTTTTTAGCGTTTTGGGCAGATAGCCCCAGCCCTTTTTCTCCACAATGTACTCTATATATCGCTTTTGTGCCAGACCTGCCTCAATGGATTTGTTCTGATTTGCCATCTCGCAGTTTACTATTCTGGTCACCTTGTTCTTTATATTCTTTTTGATCCTTATGTTCTCGTAGCTGAACAGCGCCGTTGCCGCACCTATCGCCCTCAACACGTCAACTATGCACTCCGCCTCCTTGAGGTACACCATATAAAAGCCCTTGTCCCTCTCCAGCATCTTGCATCTGATGTCGCGGGAGTTAAGGTACTCGCAGAATGCGGTAGCAAAGTCGCTATCGTATATCACAAACTCCATGTGATTGTACTTGACGGGGTTGTTGACAGATCCTGCACCTGCAAAAACACCTCGCAAAAACGCATTACAGCAATCCTCGCACACAAAAAGCCTCTGCCAGTCCTTGTGGCTTATGTTGCAAAAGCCCTCGTCGTCGTAGGAAAGTATGGTGGTCTCCTCCAGCATTTTGGTCACCGCCGCGCTGTCATAAAACGTCAGACTGTACTTGCTGTTTTTGTTCAACCTTCTGTTTCTCGACACACAGATATCCGCCCTTATGCCGTACAAAGCCTTTACCAGCTCTATTATCTTGTAGGCAACGTTGTTTTCCATGGTTACCACAAGCACCTCAAAGCGCATCCTGCCCTTAAGCACTATTCTGCCGCAGGTAAGCAGTAACGCGGAAAGCTCCGCTACCTTACAACATCTGTTGTCGTAATTTACCTTTGATATTTCTCTTTTTACGTCGCCGGAAAATGACATATTACAAATCCTCGCCTATGGTAATGACCTCAGTTTCTATCTCTATGCCAAAGGCATCCAGCACCCGCGCCTTTACTACCTCAATAAGGTCAAGCACGTCCCTTGCCGTGGCATTGTCTATATTCACAATAAAGTTTGCGTGCAAGGTGGACACCTGCGCACCGCCAACAGTAGTGCCCTTAAGCCCTGCGTCCTCTATCAGCTTGCCTATAAAATGTCCCTCGGGGCGCTTGAACACACTTCCGCAGCTGGGCAAAGAAAGAGGCTGCATTGCTCTGCGCTTTTTGTTCAGCTCCTCCATCTTGCTTCGGATGCCGTCCTTGTCCGCCTCCACAAGCTCCAGCTCGCCCGAAAGCACCACCAAGTCCTTATTTCTTACCACGCTCTGGCGGTAGCCGAATTCAAGCTCGTCGCCCTCCAACACCATAACGTTACCGCATCTGTCGCAGGCAGTAATGCTTTTTACCACCATCTTCATGTTGCCGCCGTATGCGCCTGCGTTCATTGTAACAGCGCCGCCAAATGAGCCGGGAATGCCTGCCGCAAACTCAAGACCGGAAAGCCCGTTTTCGTACGCCACTCTTACCACGCCGCCAAGGGGCGCTCCCGCCTCAACGTACATTCTGTTGCCACAGACCTTTATATCGGAAAGTCCACGGGTTATCTTCATCACAACGCCGCGTATACCTCCGTCACGCACCAAAAGATTGGAGCCGTTGCCCATGACGTAAAGGGGTATATCCCTATCCTTGCATATCCTTATGACCTCTTTTACCTGCTCCACGCTTTGCGGTAAAACCATCACGTCGCAGGGTCCACCTATTTTGTAGGTGGTGTGTGAGGACATCATCTCATTCTCCAGAACAGAGTCCTTGCTCAATATTTCCGTAAACAATCCAACATCGGGTCTCATGTCAGTATCCGCCATTTCTTTATATTTTTGCAATGCTCAAAAAACTGCAGTCATATCCGCAGTTTCCAAAGCACTTCAAGTCAAGCATCGGGGACGGCAAATGCCCTCCCCGATGAAATTTTGCTCTTATGAAAGCATAGCTGCGCCAACGATACCTGCATCGTTGCCCATCTCTGCAAATACGATCTTTGCGTGAGGAATATCCTTGTAGAAAATGTTCTCCTCGTAGCACTCTCTTACTGCATCCAACAGGAAGTCGCCTGCCGCTGCAACGCCGCCACCGATAGCGATAACGTCGGGGTCAAAAATGTTAACAAGGTTGATAAGACCAACAACGATGTTCTTTACGTACTCGTCAAAGATCTCGCAAGCTGTCTTGTCGCCTGCCTTTGCAGCGTCGATAACTACCTTTGCCGTAACCTTATTCTCGTCACCCTGTGCAAGTGTGTAGATCATGGACTGGCTGTCTCTTGCCATGCCAAGCTTACCCTCTCTGATGAGAGCAGTTGCAGAGCCGTATCTCTCCCAGCAGCCGATGCCGCCGCAAGTGCAACGGATACCGTCAAACTTGATAGCCATGTGACCGATCTCTGCGCCAACGCCGTGTGAGCCGCCGTAGAGCTTGTCGTTAATAACGATACCGCCGCCGATACCTGTGCCCAAGGTTACCGTAACAGAGTTCTTGTAGCCCTTACAAGCACCGCAAGTGCTCTCTGCAAGTGCCGCAACGTTAGCATCGTTGTCCGCATAAACGGGAACGTCGATGTACTTACGGAGCTCGTCGCAAAGAGGAACGTGCTTCCAGTTCAAGTTGTTGGAAAAGATAACGTAGCCGTTAAGAACCGCACCGGGAGAACCGATACCGATGGAGATAACGTCATCAGCTGTGATACCATACTTTGCCAAAAGGTCGTTTACCAGCTTACCCATGTCAGCAATGACCTCTTCAAAGGGTCTTGTTGCCAATGTGGGTGTGGAGCCCTGTATAACGATCTTGCCTTCTTCGTTAACTATGCCGGCAGCAATATTTGTGCCGCCCAAGTCAATACCTATTCTGTACATTTGTATATCCTCCGTGATATATAATATTTTATATTCAAAAATGCCTTTTTATGACAATTTGATTACTTTTTTGCGGTGTTTGCTTCAATAACACGCTTGTTCAGCTCCTCTGCCGCATGGTAGCCCATGCTCTTGAGTCGCTCGTTTCTTGCGGCAACCTCCAGAACGGATGCCATATTTCTGCCCGGTCTTACGGGGATCGTGACGCAGGGGACCTTTACGCCCAATATCTCGAAAAACTCCTGCTTCATGCCCAATCTCTCGTAGGACTTTGTGGGGTCCCAGTTTTCCAGCTTGACCACCATGTCTACGTCCTTTTTCTCCACAACGGAGCCAACGCCAAACATAGCCTTAACGTCAATAATGCCTATACCCCTTATCTCCATAAAGTATTTGATAAGCTCGGGCGCTTGGCCAACCAATCTGTTGCCGCGGCGTCTTTGCACCACAACAGCGTCGTCCGCCACAAGCTTACTGCCTCTCTGCAAAAGCTCCAGAGCAGTTTCGCTCTTGCCCACGCCGCTTTGACCCATTATCACCACGCCCTGACCGTAAATATCCAGCATCACCGCATGGAGAGTGGTGGTGGGCAGCACCGCATCGTCAATAAACGTTACAAGATGGTGTATCAGCTCCGAGGTCTGCATTTGGGATCTGAATATGGGCACGTCATACCTTTGCCCTATGTCCTTAATACATTCGGGATAATCCAACGCCCTTGTGATTATGAGCATGGGCATTCCGTGGGCAAAATAGTCCTCAATTCGCCTTTGTCTTTCATCCTCGGACAAGCTCATTATGTAGCTCATCTCCATCAGACCTATTATCTGTACTCTTTTGTCTGCATAATGCTCAAAGTACCCCGCCAGCTGAAGTCCCGGGCGATGGAAATTACTGTTGGTTACCTCCACCTCCGTCTTGGAGCTCATGTTTATGACCTCAAGGCCCAATTTTTCAACTGCATCGGTCAGTTTGATCTTTCCCATTTGGTTTCCCCTTTATCAGACTTCTATTTCAAGCAGTCTTGCGATAGCGCAAGCCACTCCGTCCTCATCGTTGGACAATGTCACCATATCAGCCCTTGACTTTACGTCGTCGGTAGCGTTACCCATTGCAACGCCAACCCCTGCCCATGTCAGCATCGGCAGGTCGTTCATCTGGTCACCCATGGCAATAATGTTTTTTCTGTCAACACCGTATCTGGAAGCAATGTATTTTAACGCATTGCCCTTATCCGCATCCTTGTGAGTAAATTCTATAAATCTTTCGCAGCTGAGCACCACGTTGGCATCGTGGGAATACTTATTGCGGAAGAAGTCAAAATTCCTTGCGATGGTCCCCGGCTCTGCATTTATCAACAGCTTAAAATTGTCGTCCGAAAGTATCATCGGCTCCAAGCTGTCAACGTATTTTACCCTTGCGCCCGTGGTCTTTTCGTAGAACATTGCGTTTTCGTTATAATCCTCCACGTAAGCATCGCCGTTTTTGTACGCCTGAATGCTCAAACGCCTTTTGATGGCGTCCAGATATATGCTCTCGCAGACGCTTTTCTTTAACGCCGTGCGGTACATCTCCAGTCCGTTGAATTCATCCACCACCAGCGCGCCCTGAAAATACCCCGTCAGCTCCCTGCCCGGCAAAATATCAAGGTACGGCTTTACCGTGCTGTTGCCTCTGCCCGTTATAAGCACCACCTTACAGCCCAGCTCCTCCGCCTTTTGTATTGCGGCAATATTCCTCTGCGATATTTTCTTGCGACTGTCAAGCAACGTCCCGTCAAGGTCCAGCGCTATCAGCTTGTGATCCATATTATTCTCCCATGTAATCCTTTATTTTTTCTGCCAAGGCAAGGTTTATTCCCTCCACCTCGCAAAGCTCCTCAACGGTTGCCCGTCTGATGTCGCCCACGGTCCTGAATTTTTCCATAAGTGCTCTGCGCTTTTTGGGGCCGACCCCCGGCACGTCCTCAACTATTGAAATAAGGCTGGTCTTTTCCCTCAAAAGCTTATTGTAGGTGATGGCAAACCTATGAGCCTCGTCACGCACTCTTTGCAAAAGCTGGAGCGCCTTATTATCCTTTGGCAGCACGATGGGCTCGTTTGAGTCTATCGTGTATATCTCCTCGTTCTTTTCCGCAAGGCTTATCATCTCGATGCCCTCTATACCCAGCTCCTGCATAGCCTCGTATGCAAATCTCAGCTGACCCTTGCCACCGTCGATGAGTATAAGGTCGGGCTTTTTGCCAAAGTCATCGTCCCCCATATGCTCAAAACGCCTTGTGAGGGTCTCCTTCATACTGCGGAAATCGTCTATTGTGCCCATTACGGACTTTATCTTAAAATGTCTGTAATCGCTCTTTTTGGGCTTGCCGTCCTCAAAAACCACCATGGATGACACCGTGTTTGTGCCCTGCAGGTGGGAAATATCAAAGCCCTCTATTCTGTTGGGCTGGTTTTTCAATCCCAGCACGTCCTTAAGCAGGTCTGTATGAGGGTTGCGCTTGTCCATTTCGGAATTCAGCTTCTCCACTGCGTTCTTTTTCGCCAAAAGCAACAATTGCTTTTTCTCTCCCCTTTGGGGGCAATGGATATTGACAGCTGCCCCTCTTTTTGCCGTGAGCCATGTTTTTATCTCGTCACAAAACTCGGGCAAGGCCTCTACTATTATCTCGTGGGGGATATCGTCAGCAGTGGTGTAGTATTGAGTCATATATGACGATACAATATCCGCGATCTCGTC
>JAGBHJ010000066.1 GCA_017935525.1 Clostridia bacterium
CTCTTCGTCCTTATCCTTATCGTTGAGGTTGTCAAAGCTACTGAAGATGCTGAGCATGTCGTCATCCTCACCCTCAATGCCTTCAAAGTCCTCAACGTCCATATCGCTTACCTCTGCCTCGTAGTCAAGCAAGAATGCGTCAGCCTCTTCCTGCTGTGCATCTCTGCCCTCCTTGTCCATAAGAGCGATATAATCGTTATCAAATGCCTCAAGCTCGCTGATCTGGTCGTCGATAGCATCCCTGATGGATACCTCCTCGCCCTTGTTTGTGGTCATCTTCATGTCGATACCCAGGGACTGGAGCTCCTTGATAAGTACCTTGAAGGACTCGGGAACGCCGGGCTTGGGCAGGTTCTGACCCTTAAAGATAGCCTCGTATGCGTGCTGTCTGCCGTCTACGTCGTCGGACTTGATGGTCAGGATCTCCTGCAATGTGTGAGCAGCACCGTAAGCCTCAAGTGCCCAAACCTCCATCTCACCAAAACGCTGACCGCCGAACTGTGCCTTACCGCCAAGAGGCTGCTGTGTTACCAGCGCGTAAGGACCGATGGAACGTGCGTGGATCTTGTCATCTACCAAGTGGCAGAGCTTAAGGAAGTAGTTGTAACCAACAGTTACCTTGTTCTCAAAGGGCTCGCCTGTTCTGCCGTCGTAGAGTGTCATCTTACCCTTGGGGTCATAGCCCGTCTGTGTAAGCAGCTCCTGAATGTCTTCTTCAACCGCACCGTCAAATACGGGAGTTGCGATCTTCCAGCCCAGGGACTTTGCAGCAAGACCCAGATGTGTTTCAAGCAGCTGACCGATATTCATACGGCTGGGCACGCCCAACGGATTCAATACCAAGTCAAGGGGTGTACCGTCTGCAAGGAACGGCATATCGGATGCGGGCAGTACTCTGGAGATAACGCCCTTGTTACCGTGACGTCCCGCCATCTTATCACCCACGGAGATCTTTCTCTTCTGGGCGATGGAAACTCTTACCAGCTTGTTTGTGCCGGGCTTGAGCTCATCCTTGTTTTCTCTTGTGAAGATCCTTACGTCAACGACCGTACCGCCCTCACCGTGAGGAACCTTAAGGGAGGAATCTCTTACCTCTCTTGCCTTCTCACCAAAGATGGCTCTGAGGAGTCTTTCCTCTGCTGTCTGCTCGGTCTCACCCTTGGGTGTAACCTTACCTACCAGGATGTCACCGGGCATTACGTCCGCACCGATGCGGATGATACCGTTTTCGTCAAGATCCTTGATCATGTCGTCGCCGACGTTGGGGATCTCTCTTGTGATCTCCTCAGGTCCCAGCTTTGTATCGCGGGCTTCTGTTTCGTATTCTTCTATATGGATGGACGTATAAACGTCATCTCTTACCAATCTTTCGTTAATGAGGATAGCGTCCTCGTAGTTGTAGCCCTCCCATGTCATGTAGCCTACAAGCATATTTCTGCCCAGGGCTACCTCGCCGTGGTCTGTGGAGGAGCCGTCAGCGATGATGTCGCCGGCCTTTACCACTTCGCCTACGGAAACAAAGGGCTTCTGATTTACGCAAGTACCCTGGTTGGAGCGCTTGAACTTGAGCAGCTCGTAGGTATGGGACTTGCCCTCGTTGTCAACAATAACGATGGCGTCACTGTCGACCTTCTTTACGTAACCGTCATACTCGGAGATCACGCATACGCCGGAGTCCTTTGCAGCACGGTACTCCATACCTGTGCCGACGATAGGAGATTCTGCTCTTACCAGCGGAACTGCCTGACGCTGCATGTTGGAGCCCATGAGGGCACGGGATGCGTCGTCGTTCTCAAGGAAGGGGATCATGGATGTTGCCACGGAAACGACCTGTCTGGGGGAAACGTCCATGTAGTCTACCTTATCTCTGCTGATCTGCTTGATCTCGTAGTTAACTCTTGCCATAACCAGCTCGTTTACAAACCAGCCGTTCTCGTCAAGAGGCTCGTTACCCTGAGCGATAGTGCAGTACTCTTCCTTTTCTGCGGTCATGTACATGATATCGTCCGTAACTCTCTTGTTCTTCTTATCTACTATCTTGTAGGGAGCCTCAATAAAGCCGTACTCGTTGATCCTTGCGTATGTTGCCAATGAGCCGATAAGACCGATGTTAGGACCTTCAGGAGTCTCGATAGGACACATACGGCTGTAGTGAGAGTCGTGTACGTCACGAACATCGGAGGATGCTCTCTCTCTGCTCAAGCCGCCGGGGCCCAACGCACTCAGACGTCTCTTGTGTGTCAGCTCTGCCAAGGGGTTCTGCTGATCCATAAACTGTGAGAGCTGGGAGCTGCCGAAGAACTCATTGAGCGCCGCCACAAGGGGACGGATGTTGATAAGGTCGCTGGGGGTAACAGCTTCCATATCCTGAGTCTGCATTCTCTCTCTTACAACTCTCTCTATTCTGGACATACCGATACGGAACTGCTGCTGCAAAAGCTCGCCTACAGCGCGGATCCTTCTGTTGCCCAGATGGTCGATATCGTCGCACTCGCCGATGCCGTTGGAAAGGTTAAGCATATAGCTTACGGAAGCCAGAATATCCTGCACCGTGATAGTCTTGGGGCAAATATCCTTTGCACGCTCTCTGAGCACCTTCTTGAGTGCCTCAACGTCATCAATATTAAGATCAAGGATCTCCTTGAGTACCTTGTGATCTACCTTTTCAAGTATGCCAACCTCGGCAGGGTCAAAGGGGAGGTACTTTGCAGCGTCAACAAAGCCGTTGCCCACTACCTTTTCGTCCGTGCCGGACTCTGTCTTTACCCATACGGAGTAAACACCGCTGTCCTCGATCTCCATAGCCTGCTCGTATGTGAGCACTGTGCCTGCGGAAGCCACAAGCTCTCCTGTCATAGCAGAGTAAACGTCGTCACGGAGAGTCTTGCCCTTAAGTCTGTTGTGCAGACCCAGCTTTGTGTTCATCTTAAATCTGCCCACTCTTGCCAGATCGTATCTCTTATAATCAAAGAACGTCTGGTAGATCAACTGGCGCGCAGCCTCCTCTGTGGGGATATCGCCGGGACGGAGTCTCTTGTAGATCTCCTGGAGAGCTTCCCACTCGTTCTTTGCGGTATCTCTCTCAAGAGTTGCTCTGAGCATATCGCTGTCGCCAAGAAGCTCGATGATCTCGTCGTCCGTCTGGAAGCCGATAGCTCTCAAAAGAACTGTTGCAATGATCTTTCTTGTTCTTGCGATACGAACGTACATAACGTTCTTTGCGTCTGTTTCGTACTCGATCCACTCGCCGCGCATAGGAATTACGGTAGCCTCGTATACGGGCACGCCGTTCTTGTCCCTCTTGCTCTTGTAATATGCACCGGGAGAACGTGAGAGCTGGCTTACTACCACACGCTCCGCACCGTTGATAACAAATGTACCTGACGGTGTCATTTTGGGCATATCACCCAAATATATTTCTTTAGGTCCGGTAATTTCTCCCGTTTCCTTGTTATAAAGCTGAACCTGAACCTTCAAAGGCTCCGCATAGGTTGCATCTCTGTCCTTACACTCCTGAATGCCGTACTTTGACGGACCGTCAAAATAGATCTTACCGAACTGAAGCTCAAGATTGTTGCCAAAGTCCGTTATCGGAGAAAAATCGTCCACTACCTCCTGCAAACCCTCTTCGCAGAACCATTTGTAGGACACCGTCTGAATCTCTATCAGGTTCGGCATCGGAAATGTTTCCTGGATCTTTGAGAAACTCATTCTCTTATTCTTGCCTAATTGCACAGGATGTACCATTGTCCACATCACCCCTCAAAAAATTTTATTGCCTTTACTGCCAATGCTGTATTCAAAACTTACGGACCGGGAAAAAACTCAAGCAAAAACACCCGGCCAGCCAAGGAAATTCTTGCCCAAAGCAGGTTTTACAGCCCTAAGTTTTTGATTTTGTCCTCTTTATGCCTTGCCAACAATGCAATACTGTAGCAGTATATTATATTAGCACTATAACCCGTTTTTGTCAATGGGTTTGGCGGGGTATTTTGATGAATTTACAAATAATTCACAATTTAACAAGTGTAATATCATTATTGCCGTCCAAATCACGCCTCCACCCGCGGGTATAATGCAATATATGTCGGAATTCAGCATAAAACAGTGCACTCGGGGCAAAAAACGGCAGAAAAACTGTATTCATATTTTCATCACCTTTTGTTAATAAATTATTTACAAAAAAGTATTTGACATTTTGACATCTTTATGTTATAGTATATACTGGCAAAGGATTGAGAAGATGTTATCCCCCAGGGGTGGCATTTACAAGATTTTGTGTTTTCTATAGGCCTTTGGCGGTGGATATTCACTAAATTATGATCACCTTGCCAAATTGTAAATATATTATTTACAATTTGATACTGTATATAATTTTATGTATAGAAGGAGAAATTCAAATGACAACACAGTATTTCAAGAGAAGCGAAATCAAGGCTTCCAACCCTGCGTACTCCCAGAGCAGATCCGTGATCGAGACTGTATTCTACGGCAACAACGTAGAAAAGGTAACATCCGTTCAGCAGGCGTACGAATTGGCAGTTAAGTCCCCCGGTACTATCGTAACGGATATCCCCGTTTACAGACCCGAAACAATGGGCCTTGCTGCTGATGCAAAGATCCTCGTTTTCAACGACGGCTCCGTTACAGGCAGATGCGCTGCCGCAAGACGTATCCTCGGCTCCGAGGGCGTAAACGAGAAGGAGTATGCGCTCAAGATCTCCGACGCTATCTATGATGCAAGATACAAGAAGCTCTACCATGCAGAGGCTGTTATCGGTCTTGACAAGGACTTTATGGTAAAGGCTCACCTTTGCATTCCCGAGGGTGAGGAGAACATCATGTACTCCTGGCTCCTCAACTTCCAGGCTATCACAGCTGAATACGCTGAGATGTACAAGAATTCCAAGCTCATCGAGGGCGAGGGTGACATCTACATCTTCTCCGATCCTCAGTGGAAGCATCCCGAGCATCCCCTCGGTCTGACATATTTTGATCCTAAGCACAACTGTGCAGCTCTCCTTGGTATGAGATACTTTGGTGAGCACAAGAAGGGCACACTTACACTTGCTTGGGGTATTGCTAACCGTCACGGCTATGCTTCCTGCCACGGCGGCCAGAAGAGATACAACCTTGCAAACGGTGACAAGTTCGTTGTATCCGTATTCGGTCTTTCCGGCTCCGGTAAGTCCACTATCACACACGCAAAGCACGACGGCAAGTACGACATCACAGTTCTTCACGATGACGCTTTCGTAATCTCCACAGAGAACGGCTCCTCCGTTGCTCTTGAGCCCACATACTTTGACAAGACACAGGATTATCCTCTTGACAATCCTGACAACAAGTTCCTTGTTACTATCCAGAACAACGCAGTTACAGTTGACGAGGATGGCAAGAAGGTAGTTCTTACAGAGGACCTCAGAAACGGTAACGGCCGTGCTATCAAGTCCAAGATCTGGTCTCCCAACAGAGTTGATAAGATCGACGAGGCTTGCGACGCTATCATCTGGCTCATGAAGGACGCTACATTGCCCCCGGTACTCAAGATCACAGACCCCGTTCTGGCTTCCGTAATGGGCGCTACATTGGCTACAAAGAGAACAACAGCAGAAAGACTTGCTGCAGGTGTTGACCCCAACGCTTTGGTTGTTGAGCCTTACGCTAACCCCTTCCGTACATATCCTCTCTCCGAGGACTACGGCAAGTTCAAGCAGCTCTTTGAGGAGAGAAACGTTGATTGCTACATCCTCAACACAGGCTTCTTTATGGACAAGAAGGTTACAAAGGAGATCACATTGGGCTCTATCGAGGCTATCGTAGAGAACACAGCTAACTTTGTTCCTTTCGGCAACATCGACAATATGTACTGCCTGGACATCGACGGCTTCAACGCAGACTTCAACGATGCTGAGTACGTTGAGCAGCTCAAGGCAAGAATGGCTGACAGAGTAAACTTCATCCGTTCCAAGGAAACAGCACAGGGCGGCTTCGACAAGCTCCCCGACGAGGCTGTTGCAGCTATCGAGAAGCTGGCTGCCCAGATCTGATAAAAGCAGAGCAATAAAAGCAAAGGCCCGTTACAGCAATGTGACGGGCTTTTTTGGGATCTTAAGGGCAGGGATCTGCCAACACCTCATCCGTCAGGCTTGCCTGCGGTGGTTACGCTTCGCCTCCCAAGGGCTTGCTTCCACGATCTCGCGTGGCATCACAAAAAAATCCCCAGACTGCTTGACTTTTACACGGCAAAATGGTACAATACCCATATATCACAGCATCACCTGCAAAGGAGTTTTTATATGATAGATCTGATCTTTCCCACGGATGGGCTGGCGATCAGCCTGTTGACTCCCGTTCAGAGGGAGTTTAACATGAGGCAGCAACGCGGAGAGTTTGATTGCGAGGAGTTTAGCGATGGTCCCGATTACGGCGGGGGCGTCTTTTCCTGGATATTTAACAAGTATAAGCAGAATTTCAACTGGCAACACGTCACCAACCCAAACGAGATAACACTGTCGGCACCTCACTATATAAAGTTCTCATGGAGGGCGGATATTCCCTGCAATATTGAGATATCCCGATCTGCGGATTTTTTGGAGGTACAGCAGGACGAGCATGCCCTCTTTGATGTGGACTATATATACGAATGCGACGGCGTTGTGACGGCTTGCTTGGGTAATTTCCTCATGAATACGGAATATTTCTGGCGAGTGGTGTCAAAGGACGGCACGCAGGTCAGCTCTGTGCGTAGCTTCAGGACGTTGGATGAGTTTCCAAGATGTATCTACGCCCAAGGTACGGCAAATGTCAGGGATATGGGCGGCGCAAGGACGTACGACGGCAAACGCATCCGCCAGGGCAGGCTCTACCGCGGAGGCGCATTGGAGTCAATTTCGCAAAGACAGTATGACCTTACTCCAAGGGGCAAAAGAGCGTTGACGGACGTCATCGGCATCCGTTCCGAAGTGGATCTGCGGGACGAGGCTGTTGGAGTTTTATCCGAAAGTGTGCTGGGTAAGAGCATTAATTATAAATTATTTCCCGTCCACGCGTACAGCAGCTTCTTCTCGCCCGAATGTGTTAACACAATTGGCAGACTGATAGAATTTGTAGCTGACGAAAATAATTATCCCATATATTTCCATTGTCTGGCAGGTGCAGACAGGACGGGCACTTTGGCTTACGTTATACAGATGCTGCTGAATGTCAAGGCAGAATACATTATCTGGGATTATACCTTTACCAGCCTTTCTCTTTTTGATATCCGAGCCAGAACCTTGGATAATATATTTATAAGATCCTTTGTGAAAGAGGACGAGCTTGCTCTGGATGACCGCACAAAGGTTGGCATTGCCGCCAAGCGGATAGAGGAATTTCTTGCAGACAGATGCGGCGTAAAGCCCGAAACAATACAAAGACTTAAGGACAATCTTTTAGAGGATTGATTGGAGAATACCATGATAGAGCTTATGGAACCGCAAAACAATGTCACCGTATCCCTTTTGACTGACGTTCTGCGCGAATTTATGCAGAGGGAAAGGGCAGGAGAGCACAGATGCCCTGACGGCTCAAAGACTTACGATGAGATATATCATTGGCTGGACGAAAAATACGTTCACGATTTCTGGGGGGATTACGTTTCCAACCCCGACAGACTCAATCTGACAAAACCGCAGTATATCAAATTCACCTGGAGGGCGGACATCCCCTGCCACTTGGAGATCTTCAGGGATGCAAAATTTCCCAACGACCCTCTTGCGGCGCACGTAACCCCGACTGTATTTGACAACGGGGTATATTCCGCCACGGCAGGTAATATGTTTATGCGCACGGAATATACGTGGCAGGTGGTGGCGGACGATGGCTCGCAAAGGAGCGAGGTCAGGGCGTTTTTTACCGCTGATGAATTCCCCAGAACCGTCTATGCCAAGGGTACTGCCAACATAAGGGACATTGGCGCGTGGACCACTTACGACGGCAGGCACGTTCGGCAGGGCTGCATATACCGCGGCGCGGCGTTGGATTACGAATGCAGTAGTGAGTATAAGCTTTCCCCCGAGGGCAATTACGTGCTGGGCGAGGTGGTCAAGATAAAAAACGATGCCGACATCAGATACGACTCCGTGGACAAGCTCCACAAGAGCGAAATAGACGGCGTTGCATTCCATCACCTGGTATGCAGGGGGTGCGAGAATTTCTATATAGAAATGAATTTTGCCCATCTTAAGAGAGTGGTTGAGTTTTTTGCTGATGAAAATAACTATCCCATATATTTCCACTGTGCGGCAGGTGCGGACAGAACGGGGACTCTTGCATTCTTTTTGGGAATACTGTTGGGCGTTCCCGTGGATCAGCTGGTGGCGGATTATAACCTTACTGCGTTGACTGTTACTGCCAGACGATGCCTTACCCTTGCATACGGTACGGACAGAGGCAGATTTGAGGGGGGACAGCAGGAGGGAGAGCCCATAGAGGTGACCGCCATGAGAAACAGCGAAAGATTTCTTATGGAGACCTGTGGTGTAAGCCGTGACACTATTGACAAGCTTCGAAGCAACCTCATTGAGTAACAGAAAGGAGAAAGCTCGTGATAGAATTGATATCCCCTGCAGATGGGGAGAAAATATCTCTTTTGACGGACGTCATGAGGGAGTTTGTTGAGAGACAATACAGCGGACAACACGTATATGCGGAAGACCCGGAGGAATTCCCCGACGCAGAGGATTCCTACGCTTGGCTCAGGGAAAAGTACGGCAAGGGTTTTACCCGCAATTATGCAGGCAATCCCAACGAGGTAAACCTTACAAAGCCTCAATACATCAAGTTTTCGTGGAAGGCGGATGTTCCATGCCACGTGGAGATAACCTGCTCCGTAAAATACCCCAACGATCCACAGACGGAAATATTGCCGCCCGAGCTTGACGGCGATATCTACACCTGCGAGGCGGGAAATTTCTTTATGCGTACGGAGTACAGCTGGCAGGTGGTATCCGATGATGGCAAGCAGCACAGCGAGCTCCGCAGATTTGTCACTTTGGACGAGTTCCCCAGAGCCATATTTGCCCAGGGCGGCGGCAACATCCGTGACCTTGGCGGATTAAAGACCTACGACGGCAAAAGCCTACGTCAGGGCTGTGTATACAGAGGTGGGGCTTTGGAATGCTACCTTGAGGAGGTCCTCAAAAGCAATGAAAGGTCATACAGCCTTACCCCCCGCGGCAAGCACGTGTTGAGAGATCTTGTAAGGATCAAAAAGGACATAGATATCCGCAAGGACTCCGTAGGTGTTTTGAATGAAAGCCCTTTGGGAGGAGACGTAGAGCTTCTCCACCTGACTTTGAGGGGCTACGAGCTGTTTTACGACACGCCTTGGGCAAACAAGACCAAGGAGCTGTTTGATTTGCTTGCTGACGAAAGCAACTACCCCGTTTACCTCCATTGCATGGTGGGTGCGGACAGAACAGGAACAGTAATGTGCTTTTTGGAGATGCTTTTGGGTGTGTCAAGGAAGGATCTGATTGCGGATTATAACATTACATCCCTCTCATTAAGGGATATCAGACTGATCCCTCCGGACGGCGAGTGTGACCAGAACAGATTTCTCGGCGGCATGGGGGACCACGAGCCCGTTGAGGAAACTGTCAAGAGGAATTGTGAGAAATTTCTTATGGACAAATTCGGCATTACGATGGAGACCATCGAAAAGGTCAGAAAGAACCTCATTGAAGAATAACTCATGTAACTTGCTCCCTTTTGGCACGGTAGTGCCCGAAGGGAGTTTTTTTGTTGCTGTGTGGCGGATGTGCGACCAAGAGCCGTTTTACGGACTACCGCAGGCCTCCCCTACGCCATCGTGCCCACAAGGAGCCAAGCCCCCCCTGCCCAACAAAAACGGCGGAGAGGCTTTGCTCTCCGCCGAGATCCGTCGATCGATTATTGCTGGTTCTTTCTCTTTTCCATATATCTTGCATGTGCTGCGTCGTATTCTGCCATGGATTCCTCTGTGGGGATGTACTCGGAGAGCTCTGTGGAGGGCATCGTGGGCGGTGTTCCGTCAGAGCCGTACAAGGGAGTGGAGAAGTCGTTTTCGTACTTCACGCGATCTTCCTCCAGACGGAAGTTGGGAACGTCGTAGGGTACGCCATATTCAAGCGCACTCTTGTGTGCCAGAATAGCAACCGCAGAAAGGGTCGTGCCAAAATATACGTCAAACAGGGGCTGCTTGTTTTCTCTGATGCAGTCGATGAATTCCTTGACAGTAAAGAAGTCGCCGCCGCCATGACCTGCCTTTTCAGCCAGCTCCTTGTCCTCAATATTCCACTCGGGATAATAAGAGTTTGTCTCCTTCATGCCCTCGGGGATAAAGCTGTCGTTAAAGCGGAGTGTGATGCGCTCTGTGTCACCTCTTACATTTTCGATCTGGCCGATGGAGCCGCAAACTCTGTAAGTGTTGTCGTGCGCGCCAAACTGTGACCAGCCGAATACTCTGAATACAGAGCCGTCGTCGTTAAAGCAGCTTACCATAGCACTTCTGTCGGGGAGTCTCCAGTAAAGGTCTCCCATAAAGTTCTCCTTTGTGTGAGGATATGATATGGGGAATGCGGAAACTCTCTTGGGCATAACTCCCGTGATGTAGCACAGCGGAGCCAATGCGTGTGTGATGTAGTAAACTCTGGGCATATGGTATCTCCAGTGTCTGGAATGGGGGCAAAGCTCACTTGTCCAGCCGTCACCCCAGATGGGATGGTTGTATTCACCCTCTGCATACAAAACCTTGCCCAGAACACCGCTTTGATATACTCTGCGCATTTCCTGGTTAAACTTCATGTAGGGATAATTCTCAGCCAGCATATAGATGGCTTCGCTCTTTTCAGCAGCACGTACCAACGCAACCGCGTCACCCATTGTACCTGCAGGAGTACACTCACTGAGAACGTGAATGTTCTTTTCAAGCGCCTTTACAGCGTAGGGTGCGTGCTCGTGGAAATAGTTTGCCACAACGATGGCTTCAAGACCCTCGTGGTTGATAAAGTCATCAAAGTTGGTGTAAACCCCTGCATTGGGGAATCTTGCGCTCTCTGACTTAAGAAGATCCTCGTTCTTGTCGCAAAGAGCAACGATCTCGCCACCGCACGCAAGGATGTTGCCGATAAAAGAACCTCCTCTGCCAAGGCCAAAAATTCCGAATTTGATCTGTTTCATAATATTCTCCTTTTAATATATCGTATTTTTTACGAGAAAACAGCTCTGTTTCCCGTGAATAGCTAATGTTACAAAAACCCACAATCCTCGTTTGTTTCTCACGATATGGCTTCTCCTTTGAGGACAAGGACTGATCTTCGATCAGTTCTGTAGTTGTCACCGCAGGTGACTGATGAGGTGTTGAAGATGACGAAAATCAATCATCGTAAATGTTGTACCACCGTAAAACGCGCAATCCGCATTTCTACCCCAAACGATTCAATAATCACATTATAACAAACGAAGTTTGTGCATTAGATGTGATTATTATATCATAATGAAATGCGCAATCCGCATTTCTACCTCAAATGATTCAATAATCACATTATAACAAACGAAGTTTGTACCTCATATGTGATTATTATATCATAATGAAATGCGCTATCCGCATTTCTACCTCAAATGATTCAATAATCACATTATAACGAACGAAGTTTGTACATTAGATGTGATTATTATATCATAGTTTTCCATTGATTTATATGGAAAATTTCCGTGAAAATATGGAAATAAGTTGTATATCCCGCAGTTACAATACCGGTGGGCTCGGCAAAATGGCGGTCACTCGTACCACTCTGAAGGAGCTCGGCATAAATAGGCGGCATTATAAAACCATTACCAGAGTACCGACCCCAATGAGTATGCAGCCTATCAATGATTTAATTGTAAACTGCTCGTGCAGAAAGACAAATGCCAATACCAAGGTTATTATAACGCTTAATTTGTCGATGGGGACGATCTTTGACGCCTCGCCCAGCTGCAACGCCTTATAATAACACAGCCACGAAGCGCCTGTTGCCAACCCTGACAGAATAAGAAACACCCAGCTTCTTTTGCTTATTTCCGATATCCCGTTTTGAGCATTTGTGAGGAAGACCATCCCCCACGCCATAATTACAACAACAACGGTCCTTATGGCTGTTGCAAGGTTTGAATTGACCCCATCTATGCCGATCTTTGCCAATATAGAAGTGAGCGCTGCAAATATTGCGGACAGCAATGCCAGAATAAACCACATATAGTGATCCCCCAATCTTGTATCTCTCCAACTGTACTCTATTGCGATTATTATACCATAATGAAATGCGTAATCCGCATTTCTACCTCAGTCGGTTCAATAATTACATCAGAAGAAGCGAAGCTGCATTCACTAGTGTAATTATTATACCACAATGAAACGCGCTATCCGCATTTCTACCTCATATGGTTCAATAATTACATCAGAAGAAGCGAAGCTTCATTCCATAATGTAATTATTATACCATAATGAAATGCGCTATCCGCATTTCTACCTCATATGGTTCAATAATCACATCATAACAAACGCAGTTTGTTCCTTAGTTGTGATTATTATA
>JAGBHJ010000067.1 GCA_017935525.1 Clostridia bacterium
GGTTTGCCTTGACACCAACCACCTTTTGACGGAGTCCAACGTTGATTTTGTGCATAAGCTGGCAGACAGAATAATCACTCTGCACATATCGGATTACGATCTTGTGGACGAAAAGCATTGGCTCCCCGGCGAGGGCGTTATCAACTGGAACGACCTGTTCTCTGCCCTCAAGTCTGCAAATTACAGCGGCGTATGGATGTACGAGCTGGGCTTGGGCGCTCCCAGAGCACTTACCCGCAGCAGAAAACTCACCTTTGACGATTTTGTCAAGAACGCAAAGGAAATATTTGACAACAAGCAGCCCTCCAAGGTGCTGTGACGGTATCTAGTTCTATATGAAAAGCATCCAAACAAAGCTGTCGGAAAAAACCTTTTTATCCCGTCTGGATTCTATGTGCAGACAAAAAACATTGTTTGATAAGGGATACAACGACAAAGACATTTTTGTCATAAGAAAATACAAGAAAACATACTGCCTCTGTCTTCATTACGCACAGGTTGGCAGGTCGGACGGATACGCCAAGGATTGCATATTTTTCCGATACGAGCTTGACTGCAACAGGCACGTTTGTGTTAAGTACCACATCGGCAAAATGATTTCTTTTCTAATCCCCTTTGTCATTTGCTTTGCTATCGGCATTGCTATGTTGAGCGCCCTTGTTTTTGAAGCAATCGTCAGCAAAAACGTAATGTGGGACGGCATTATCGTCGCAACTGCATTTTTGATGTTCGGAGCTATAAGCGTTTTGTACCGTTCAAAAAAGCATATCTCTTTGTTGGAGGAGCATTTGTTCCGGATATGCAATATCAAGCAATAGTATCTTATCCCGAGCTAAGGCGCACAGCCCTTGCTCGGGCTTTTTTCTGCGACCTTTTCCCTCACTATTCGCAACTACTGCAGCGGTATTTTTATCTTATTCCGACAATTTCGACAAAACAACTACTTAGCATACAATCTAATCGCTTGAAATTTATCATATTCTGTGTTATCATATACTTGTAAAAATGACAAAGAAAACAATGCATTGTGTCGTAAATTCAAAGAAAATAACGGAATATAGGAGGGGTATTCAACATGGAACCCAGAATTAAACTGCTGATCGCAGATTATGAAAACGAGCTTTCTGACAACATAAGATCGTTTTTGAAGGAAAATACCGATATAGAACTGATAGGAACATATACTGATGGCAAATGCGCATGGGAAGCAATTCTTCAGCACAAGCCTGACGTAATACTTATAAATATGTTCTTGCCCATCATCGACGGCCTCGGTCTGATGGAAAAAGTTAATAAAATCACAATCAACAAACCAAGGGCAATATGCTTTTCCGCCGTACAGAACGACTTTATGGTGCGGCAGATGTTTGCCCTGGGAGTGTCCTACTACGCAGTACTGCCCATCGAGGTGGACATTCTTATGCAAAGAGTGACTGACATATTCAACGACGTTGCAGTAAACGAACTTAAGCCATCCTCCCCACCCGCAAAGCCCGCCGCGGCTTCAAAGGCAGAGGAACAGATAACGTCCATACTGCTTTCCATAGGCATTCCCGCCAACATAAAGGGTTATCAATACTTACGGGAGGCAGTCAAGCTTGCCATCGCAGATGCAGACATAGTAAACAAGATAACAAAGGAGCTTTATCCGCAGATAGCACGCAGGTTTGATACAACTGCAAGCAAGGTTGAGCGTGCTGTACGCCACGCCATTGACGTTGCATGGAACAGAGGCAGAATAAAAAACATGAACGAGATATTTGGTATAGAGATATACTCCCACAACGACCGTCCCACCAACGGCGAATTTATAGCCCTTGTGGCAGACAGGATCAGACTATCTAATTCCCACATCAAGCTTAGATAACAACAAAAACAGTTGAAATACATCACCTTCTGTGTTATAATGATATTGTCATTATAATACGGGAGGTTTTTCTATGGGCATTATCAGCTTTATACGTACACTCATATCAAGAAGACAGTTAAAAGACAGTATTGACGATTTTCTCCGACGCCAGGAGGAATACCTCACAATGACAAAGGATGAGCTTTTGGCACTTCCCGACGAGGAACTTGTGCAAGCAGCTTTTTCCCGTGCAGAATGCAAAGTGGACGAGTTTGAGGACATCCCGGAAGGCATTTTGTCACTCAACGACGTACAAAAAGTAATACATTCCGCATATCTGCTTGAAATGGAGGTAAACAACGGCGGTCTGTGCCAATTCTTTGCCAATTCCAGCAGGTTTTCCGCACCGTTTGTCAGCCACAGCCTTGAGGTGCTGGGGGCCGATAAGCATATGGCGTTGTTTGACGGGTTTATTATCAAGCACGGCATCAACGTAAACGACCTGTCCTCCTTTGAATCCGAAGACGTGGATGAATTCGTTGAGCAGTACGAAAGATTCCCATTTGATGAATACGACGACACGTTTTACAGCCTCAAGCCCATTGAGTCGTACATAGCAAAGTACGCAAGAGAGCATATTGAGCAGATCTGACACAAAAAAAGAAAGCCGATTGGCGGGGATTCATAAAACAGTTTCAGTCCCGGCGGTATGCTCTGCCGGGACTGTTCTTGTATAAATTGCGGAAATATGATAGAATAGAAAAAACAGACAGATGCATTTGAATTTGATTAGCATAAAGGAGAATAACAATGAACGTTAATTTACAGATATACAACGATGATTACAAAGAAGATATGATTTTGTGCATTGCACATTTCTTTGGATTCCATCTTGGACTAAGTTCAGAAGGTGCCATTGACAATATAGATACAAGTATCGCTGAACAGGACTTGAATGAATGGACAACCAAGGAGAATCAGTTATATATGATAATGTATGCCAATAATGTGGCAGGTTTTTTACGTATTGGTTATCGAGGTGGAAACGTTGCTTGGATCGAAGATGTTTTTGTAAAAGAGGAGTTTCGCAACAGAGGAATTGCAACAGAAAGCATAAGGCAAGCAGAGGAAATCATTAAGGCTACACCACCGTATAATGCAATATGCTTCGATGTTGTTCCAAGAAATGTTGATGCACTAAAGCTTTATCACAAGTTAGGATATCAAACTCTGAGTTTAATTACTGTTCGCAAGAATTTAGTGCCAAAGGAATCGTCTGATACACAAAAAATAAATGGATTAGAGTTCAAAATATAAAAACGTGTTAAAATCACATTACTTCAATTTGTCGAACGGGTATAAGGGCGCACTTCTATACACCGTTCGGTGTAGTGCGGGATGTGCGGTTCTGCGCCGCACGAAAGCCTCCCTTGTGCGCTGCCGCTCCATTGCAAAATAATCCTCCCTATGAGATTACTCACAGGGAGGATTAACTGTTTTATGAAGCCCTTCCAATGTAGCATCGGCTTTTGTTTTTTATTTTACCACCCTTGCCGCGGCAATATCCGTATGCTTATAGTACAGATACACGGTGGCGCTGCACAGCAACCAGCCTGCGGGGTAGGACATTGCTATGGGGATAACGGTGTTGGAAATAAAATTCGCCATCACAAACAGATATATCTGTCTGAATGCCACAAACGACACCAGCATTATCACCATTGGGGCAGTTGATCTTCCTGCTCCTCTCAATGCTCCTGCGTATATCTGGTTAAAGCAACACAGCACGTAGAACGGCGTCAGCCAACGCAGGAATATAGTTCCGTAATGAACGATGCCCTCTTTATCATTAAAGAATGTCACCAGCGGTCCCGAGAAAATTATAACGGGTATCATCAGCACAATGGTGGAGATGATCGCCATTCTGATGGAAAGGGACACGCCCTTCTTTGCTCTTTCCGGGTCGTTATTACCCAAATTCTGACCCACAAAGGTGGTGGAAGCCAAGGAAATGGATTGCATTGGCAGGAATATCAGCTGGTCGATCTTTGAATATGCAGTCCAACCGCCCATAACGTCCGTACCAAAGTGATTTATGTAGGACTGCACCACAACGTTGGAAAATGACGTTACAGCCATCTGCAATGCCGCAGGCAGACCGATTATCACTATCTTTTTGAGCATTCCCCAATGTATCTTCAGCTTTTTGAAGTTCAGCTTTATACAGCCGTCGGAGCGTATCAAAGTTATCATTATAAGCACGGCGGAAAGCCCCTGAGCAATTATAGTAGCAAGAGCCACACCTGCAACGCCCATATCAAATACCAGCACAAACACAAGGTCAAGCACGGTATTGGTAATGGCGGAAACCGCAAGAAACACAAAGGGTCTGATAGAGTCGCCCACCGACCTCAATATGCCGGAGCCTATGTTATAAAACATCAGTCCTGTAATACCGGAAAAATAAATAGTAAGATACCGTGAAGCATCAGCAAACGCCTCCTGGGGGATCTTCATAAGCCGCAGCATATACGGCACCATAACAATACCCAGCCCTGTAAACAGCACCGCAAATACAGCCGTCATACACAAAGCAGTATGCATGGTCTTTTGCACATCCTCGTGCTTATGCGCACCGTAATACTGGGATATTACAACACCCGCACCCGATGAAAAACCAAGAAAAAAGCCTATCAGCAGGTTTACAACGGGGCCCACCGCACCAACTGCGGAAAACGCATTGCCCTCAACGTACTGACCCAGCACCCATGTGTCCACCATATTATACAACTGCTGAAGCAGATTGCCCACCAACAGCGGTATGGCAAACGTGATAAGATGGGACATTATGTTGCCCTGCGTCATATCCACGTCCTTTTTGTTGATAAAATGCTTTTTTAATACAGATACCGCACCCAAAGCCGTCACCTCCAAAAAAAGATTAGATTTCTAATCATTATACCACAGTTACAGTCAAAATGCAAGAGAAAAACAGTTTTTTGTCATTTTATGAGGCAAGCGTTGAATTTTTTTGCGACATATGGTAAAATAATAAAAAATATCAAGGAGAAAACAAATGAACACATTACAGACCATCTATTCCCGTCGCTCCATCCGTTCATACAACGGCAAGAGCATCACCAAGGACCAGCTTGACGAAATACTGAAGTCAGCATACGCCGCCCCTGTCGGCTGAGCAATGTACGATACACTTTGCCTTACTGTAATTACCAACAAGGACGTACTTGACAAATGGGAGGGCTTGGTGCAGACCGCATCAAACAACCCCGATGCTCACCCTTTTTACGGCGCACCTACACTGATATTGGTATCCTCCGTGCTCAGCGGACAGGCCATGAGCAACGTCAATTTCTCCAATGCCGCCATATTGGTGGAAAACATGGCACTTGCCGCAACTGAAATGGGCATTGGCTCGTGCCACATATGGGGCGCTGTAAGAACGTTGAACGAAAACCCCGACTTTATCAAGGAGCTGGGTATCCCCCAGGGCATGACCCCCTGCTGTGCAATAATATTGGGTGAGTTTGACGGAGAGTTTGAGCTGCGTGATGTAAAGGACAACCGCATCCTTACAAATTACATAGAATGATGGACGTTATCACACACTACGACCACCTAATCGACATTGGCAACGACCCCGTGCTTGACCCACAGCCCTTAAAGGACTACATGGACAAATGGGACGGCGATTTATTTATGGAGCTTTTGTCCCCGCAAAAGCATATGACCGCCCTTGAGATCGGCTGCGGAAGCGGCAGGCTTTTGTTAAAGACCGCACCATTGCTTGCCCACGTAACGGGCATTGACATTTCACCCAAGACCGTGCAACGGGCGTGCCAAAACGTAAGCTACAACAATGTTAACGTTATCTGCGGGGATTTTCTGACGTATGATTTTGACACAAGGTTTGATATTATTTATTCATCCCTCACCTTTATGCATATAAAGGAAAAATCATTGGCGGCAGAAAAGATATTCTCTCTGATGAACAACGGTGGCTCGCTCGTTTTGTCAACGGACAAAAACCCCGACCACAAAATAGATATGGGGGACTATTCCGTAGAAATATACCCCGACTCCCCCGACAAAATGCTTCCCGTATTACAAAACGCAGGATTTTGCAACATAAAGATCCACGAGACCGAGATGGCGTTCATTTTCGTTGCACAAAGACCGTAATGGCGGATATAGGTAAATATTTATTCATTTTACGCGATTTTTTACAAAAAAATTATTGACAAATGAAATAAACTATTATATAATAATAGTATTATTTTTGAAAGTAACGGCATTGCCGTGAGATATTAGTACAAAAAGGAGATCAACTAACTATGAAAAACGAATACCTCATCAGCGTACTCGAAACAGTTAAGAAGAGAAACCCCGGCGAGCCCGAATTTATTCAGGCTGTAACAGAAGTTCTTGAAACTCTTGAGCCGGTTATCGACCGTCGTCCCGACCTGGTAGAAGCAGGCGTGGTTGACCGTCTTGTAGAGCCCGAAAGACAGATCATTTTCCGCGTTCCGTGGGTGGATGACAACGGCAAGCCCCAGGTAAACAGAGGCTTCCGCGTACAGTACAACTCCGCTATTGGTCCTTACAAGGGCGGTATCAGACTCCATCCCTCCGTTAACATCGGTATCATCAAGTTCCTTGGCTTTGAGCAGATATTCAAGAACAGCCTTACAACTCTCCCCATGGGCGGCGGTAAGGGCGGCTCCGACTTTGACCCCAAGGGCAAGTCCGACAACGAGGTAATGAGATTCTGCCAGAGCTTTATGACAGAGCTTTACAGACATATCGGCGCTGATTGCGACGTTCCCGCAGGTGACATCGGTACAGGTGCAAGAGAGATCGGCTTTATGTTCGGTCAGTACAAGAGAATTCAGAACGAATTTACAGGCGTGCTGACAGGCAAGGGCCTCACATACGGCGGCTCCCTGGCAAGAAAGGAAGCAAC
>JAGBHJ010000068.1 GCA_017935525.1 Clostridia bacterium
AATACAATTGTATCATTATATTAGTATATGATAACACAAAATCATTTACCTGTCAATAATTTTGTTGAATTCAGTATGAAAAAACGGTTAATTTTCTGCAAATATCCGCATCAACCGTGCAGACAACAAAAAACAGCGGGCATTCAGCCCGCTGATACGTTACCTTATATTTTCCAGCGCAGTCTTTAACACAACGCCCAGCGTTTCCGCCATGCAAGCAAAGCCGGCGTCCGTGGGATGGCATCCGTCAACCGTGGCTATCTCTGCCCATTCGGGTCGGATAAGATCCCTGCCCTCTATGATGTAAACGTTAAGGTCGCCCTCGGCAACTGCTCTGGCATACGTACCCTTAACAACGTCCAATCTTCTCAGCTCGTCTTCGTTAAGGCTGAACTTGGGGCGTGTCATCATAATTATCGGTATCTTGGGGTGCTTTTCCCTTACGCCCTTATATACATTATAATGTGTTTTTTCCAGATGCTCGACAGATGGTGCGTTATAATCGTAATCCAGCACAAAGGCACTCATGTCAAGCCCTGCAATGTAATCCACCATCTCGGGCTGACCAACACAGCCACCGGAAAATCCGAGGTTGATAAAGTCGCAATCGATCATTCGGGAAACTATGCTCTGATACGTAATTCCGGGGCGGGATGAGCAAGCCCCCTGAGTGATTGACGAGCCGTAATACACCACGGGTGTGCTGTACTTGTACTCCGTAGGCTCCTTTACGTAGGAATCTCCGCTGACACCTATCAGCATCTGGGATACTGCGGTGTAGCTGGGGAAATTGACTGTGATAAGGCGCTCTTTTCTGCCTGTCTCAAAATACACAACTGATTCGGTAACGTCATCCTCCTGCTTTTTGAAGCCTGTGACGCAGGAGCCCTGATACTTGTCAACGCCATCCTCTACTCCGTAAACGTCAAAGCCCGCACTGCCCGTAAAAGCAAAATGCTCCATCTTTGATATAGAATAAACTCTGGCACTCACAGACACAAAGGGGCTGTCCGTTATAAACCTCACTCTGACGCCTGCCGTGTGGCCACCCAAAAGGCTGTAGCCCTCACCCAAGGAGCGAGCAAACTCCATATCTATTCTGGCGTAACGCATACCGTCGTGCTTTGCACCGTAAACCTTTACAACGCCGTCCAGCGGGTCGTAAAATTTTATTCCGTCGATATTTATCTCCGACGTAAACTTAAAATTTGTATCCACTTCTTTAATATCCATATCGTTCTCCTTTACAGGGACATATTTTGAAATAATTTTATCACATACGCCTCGGAATGTCAATACTCATACCAAATGTTTTTCAACAGAGATCTTCTCCCCCTGTTTTCTGTTGTCATTATTTTTTTCAACCAAAATTTTTTATTATTCCGTCAAAAAACTATTGTTATTCTTTGCCTTTTGTGGTAAAATATATTATGTGGATCAATCGGAAAGCAGAGCCATTGAACACATATTCCACTGATCAAGGAGATGACATCATGATCACCATCAGAACCGCATTTATCTGTAATAATCTATTGGACAACGATCTTTCCCAGCAGAAATAT
>JAGBHJ010000069.1 GCA_017935525.1 Clostridia bacterium
CCCTATCTTACATCATCCAACGGCTATAACGTATTGCCCGATTTTCAGCCGCCGTATCTGGCGCACGATACAGGCTCATGGCTTGGACACAATCTTTCCAGAAAGGAATGGCCTGAGTTTGAGATCAGCCTCAACGGTAAGGTATTCTTTGAGGGTGAGATGTTTGAAAGATGCCACAAGTATTCCGAATGCGAATGCACGTTACCTGCGGAACTTTTGCAGGAGGGCGAGAATAAGCTTTCCATCAAGCTGATATCAAGCTATCCTAATCCCATGCCTTACAGCATACATGAGGTGGGCTGCTTTATCGGCGACGCAAAGAGGATCAACGTGATCGCTTGCCCCGAAAACGTAACCACAAACGGCAAGGCTGCGCTTCTTATAAAGACCTGCGCTGACGATGTTGACGTTGAGCTTGTTTGCCCGTCAGGTCTGTTGACGGCACAGAAGCAGCATTTTGCAAAAGCAGGCTACGACGTGTTTGTGATGAATACTTCAACTGCGGCAAATGACGTTGAGTTTACCCTTGTAAGCGGCGATTGCAGGCTTGAGGGCAAGATTCTCCGCATTGTGGAAAAGTGCGAGGACAACGTTACGACGGGTACGGGCGACATTATCTACGTAAACCAGGAAAAGCTGGATGATTTTGCAGAATATATCTCATGGTATTACTCCAATAATATCGGTAATCTTTTGACTATCAGACCTACTTACAGATGGTCCGGCTCAAGAGTGATGAACCCCGAGGTATGGAAATTTGTTGTTGATATTACAAACAAGCTGGGCTTTAAGTACGTACACATGACGGACGGCAGAGAATTCCCCGGCTCATGCGCTAACCCATCGTTGGAAATGCTTGAGGGCGAGGGATTTATGGGCAGACAGTCCCACGAGTATGATGGCGCATTCGGTTATTGGGGTCACCCCGAGGTAACGGGTATTTACGATGGCATTGCCGATTACTGGATGAAGCTCATAAGAGAAAACGTTGACACGGTAAACAGCCGTACAATGGCTCGTAACTATAAGATCAACCCCCAAACAGGCAAGATGTACCAGTACGTTGATCCGTACAGCGTTCCTGCCGATATGGAAAAGGCGGCAGAGCATATGGTATGGAATCTCAGCGAGTCACGTTGGGATCATACAAGACATACGGGTCCCTCCGTATCCTTTAAGTATTTTATCCAGGCGGGCTACGATTGGAGTGGAGCAGAGCTTATGTACGGTCCGCTGGAGATGATCACGGCGTTTATGCGTGGTGCGGCGTATTGCTACGACAAGGCAACCATCGGCGGTCACCTGGCTATTCAGTGGTCCACAACGCCTCACGATACTCCCGACAGATTCAGAAGATACAGAGCGTCCTTGTATTCATCCTACATCCAGGGTATTCATGACATCAACACGGAGGAAGGTCTGTGGCACATGGAGGAATACTATAACTCATTCAACAGAAAGAGCGACGCCTGCCTCGGTCATACCGTACAGCAGCAGGATTTCTACCGCTACGTATCTTCTCACTCCAGAACGGGTGAATTCCACACGGATATGGCGTTTATATTCGGTAGATACGACGGTTTCAGATCCTTTGGTGTTAATACCGTATTCGCAAGGGAGGACATGGACTCTGCGGCACCCGAATTTAGCTGGGAGCTGTTGAATATATTCTATCCTCTTGAGGTTGCAAACGGCGAGATCTACCTGCATCCCTGTCCCAACGACAGAGAGATCGGTATGCTGACGGGTACACCCAGAGGTAATGTTGACGTTATTCCCATGGAGTGTGACGGAGAAAAGCTTTTGAAGTACAAGGTGCTTTCATTCCTTGGCTACAACAAGGCGCTGCCGGAGGATATGGACAAGCTGGAAAATTTTGTTTGCAAGGGCGGCAAGCTCATCATCGGTCTGCCTCATATGGCGGTTACCACAAAGAGGGATGAGGTCGTTAATTATGCGCACGATTACATCGATCATGCATTTGCAAAGCGCTTTATTGGCGAGCTTGACTTTGTGACGGATACTGTTGACGGCGAGCCTGTAACGGTAAATAAGGGTGTTAACCTTGACGGCGCAACAGTCATGAGTACTACGGATAACGGCGAGCCATTGGTTGTTTGCTACAACGTAGGTGACGGTGCGGTCTACTTTGTAAATGCAAAGGAATACCCTGCGGAAAAGGGCGTAGAAAAGACGTACAGAGAGCTTATTACGGTGCTCAGCGACAAGGTCAACAGCGAGGAAAAGGCGTTTGTTGAGTGTGACGATAAGGTTCAGTTTGCTATATTTGACCAGGCTGACGGCACAAGACATATGTATATCCTTGCGGTGGATTGGTACAGAGATCCTGCCATCATCAGAAATGCACAGATAATCAATGACGGCGTAAAATTCCCCGTTGACGTAAGATTTGGCGAGATGCTTAAGGTCGTAGTAAACGGCAATATTGCCGCATGGATGGATGGCGAGGATGCAGACGTTGTAAGTGTTGCAGATGGCGTAATCAAGCTTCAGGGCAGAGGCGTTTGCGATCTGTTTATTGCTGACAGCATCAGCGGCAAACTGGAAAAGCGCACGGTTGATTTTGGCGGCAACGGAATCGTAACGGTCAATATCTGAGGCGAACAAATGGCAGAGCGTGAGCAGTGCGTATTGACAAATATGTGCATGATATACCAAGGAGATAATATCCTTGTGCAAAGGCGTGCAAAAAAGGACTGGGAACGGCTACCTGCCATAAAGCAGGTAGTCGAACGATGTTTGCCCTTGCGGGCAAGCGATGTCGGCTTCGCCTAGTGATGTAACCTTCGGTAATGATGTTACGCCTTGAGGCGTAGTGGGTAAACATCACATCACTGCGACCGGCGGGAGCAACATCATTATGAACGAAGTGAATAACATCACTTTTGCGTAAGCAAAAACATCACTTCTTTACAGCCGAAAGCGAAATTAGGAAAGCCTGTGAATATTCACAGGCTTTTTGATATCTCCCGCAGGGCTTTTACGGCGTAGTCCACCTGCTTTTCGTCATTGTAAAATCCGAATGAAAATCTGACTGCACCTCTGTCGTAAGTCCCGATGGATTTGTGCGCAAGAGGTGCGCAATGAAAGCCGCTTCTTACCGCAATGCCGTATTTTTTGTCCAGCAGATCTTCTATTGTGGCAGGGTCGTGATCCCCAACGTTTAAGGCTACGATTCCGCTGCAGCAGGCCCTGTCCTGTGGCCCGTAAAGGGTGATGCTATCAACGCTCTTTAGTGCATTGTAAAAATAGGTTGCCAGCTGACCCTCGTGCCGTGTAATTCGCTCCACACCGACGGACAAAACAAAACGTACTGACTCGCCGAGGGCGGCAATGGCGGGCATATTTTGGGTGCCTGCCTCTAATTTGTCGGGCATAACGTCGGGCTGGGCAAGCACCTTGCTTTCGCTACCTGTCCCACCCTCAATAATGGGTGATAGCTCTACTCCTTTTTTGACGTAAAGCACTCCCGTGCCCTGGAGACCGTAAAGCCCCTTGTGCCCGGGAAATGCTACCATATCCGCATTACCAATGGAAAAGGGAATATGCCCTGCGGCCTGCGCCGCATCCAGGAGGATGGGTATGCCGTGCTTGTGGGCAATGTCTGTAACCTCGGAAACGGGCTGAACGGTGCCCAATACGTTTGAACAGCAGGTCATAATGATGAGGCTTGTGGAGGGCTTTATTGCCCGTTCTATGCGGCGAGGATCGATGATGCCTTCTGCATTGCAATCAACGATATCGCACTCTACACCGCTTTTCTTGAGCCCAAACAGGGGGCGCAACACGGAATTGTGCTCAAGGCTTGTGGTAACAACGTGGGAGCCGTGCTTCAGCAGTCCCTTAATGGCAAAATTAAGGGCGTAGGTGGTGTTCATTGTAAAAGCGTACTCAAAAGGGTCGCTTGTATCAAAAAGAGAGCAAATACGTTTTCTTGCGGTGAGTATCTTTGCGCCTGCATCCTTTGCCA
>JAGBHJ010000070.1 GCA_017935525.1 Clostridia bacterium
ACGAAGATGATGGTGATGTTCTCGTTTCTTGTTGCGGAATGAACGGTTTCTGCCGTACCGATGGACGCCAGGTCGCCATCACCCTGGTATGTAAATACTATATTCTCGGGATTTGCTCTCTTGATACCCGTTGCAACTGCGGGCGCTCTGCCGTGAGCAGCCTCAACCATATCGCAAGCAAAATAATAATATGCCATAACTGCACAGCCAACAGGCGCAACGCCTATTGTCTTGCCTTCGATGCCCAGCTCATCAATAGCCTCTGCAACAAGACGGTGTATAATACCGTGTGTGCATCCGGGGCAATAGTGAAGCGGCGCATCCGTAAGTGATTTCGGTTTATCAAATACTATCATCAGTTTATACCTCCTGCTACTTCTTCTATTTTTGCCAGAACCTGCTCAGGTGTGGGGATCATGCCGCCGGCACGGTTGCAAAGCACAACGGGCTTCTTGCAGCGTGTTGCCAGCTCAACGTCCTCGATCATCTGACCCATGGAAAGCTCTACGGAAATAAATGCCTTGCACTTATCAGCCGCATCGCAAAGCACCTTCTTGGGGAACGGCCACAATGTGATAGGACGGATAAGACCTACCTTGATACCCTTTGCTCTTGCTGCAACGATGGCGTTCTTGGAAACACGGGCAGCAATACCGAATGCAACTATGCAATACTCGGCATCCTCCATCATGAATTCCTCCCAACGAGCCTCCGTCTCCTCTATCTGCTTATATCTTTCGTATCTTGCAAAGTTCAGCTGCTCAAGCTCCTCGGGTACAAGGGAGAGAGAATTGATGATATTGTGCTTTCTCGCCATCTTTGTACCTGTAACAGCCCAAGGCTTTTCGTAAGTCTTAACAGCGTCAGCCTTCAACTCAACGGGCTCCATCATCTGACCCATTGTACCGTCTGCAAGGATCATCGTAGTCATTCTGTACTTATCAGCAAGGTCAAATCCCTCGATAGTAAGGTCTGCCATTTCCTGCACGGAAGCGGGAGCCAAAACGATCATCTTGTAGTCACCGTGACCGCCGCCCTTTGTTGCCTGAAAATAGTCTGACTGTGAGGGCTGGATGCCGCCCAAGCCGGGGCCGCCTCCCTGTACGTTTACCACAACTGCGGGAAGATCGCTTCCTGCCATGTATGAAAGTCCCTCACTCTTAAGGGAGATACCGGGGCTTGATGAGGATGTGATTACTCTGTAACCTGCACCTGCAACGCCGTAAACCATGTTGATTGCCGCAACCTCACTCTCAGCCTGGAGGAATGTGCCGCCGATCTTGGGCATACGCTTTGCCATGTATGCGGCAATCTCTGTCTGAGGTGTTATAGGATAACCAAAGTAGTGTCTGCAGCCTGCCAATATAGCAGCCTCTGCAATAGCCTCGTTACCCTTCATAAGAACTTTATCTGCCATTTTTTGTCACCTTGATCCTTTCTTTTACTTTTCAACCGTAATTATACAGTCAGGACACATAGTTGCGCAAAATGCACAGCCGATGCACTTTTCTGCATCTGTGATTTCCGCAGGAGAATGTCCCTTCTTGTTGATCTTGTCCTTTGCCAGAACGATAATGCCCTTTGGACAAGCCTTTACACAAAGTCCACAGCCCTTACAAAGGTCTGTCTTGAATGTCAATTTTGCCATAACTAAAATCCTTTCATTTTTTATATATTTATATCGAAATACTTTTCCTGTAAAACCATGGGAAGAATATTTTCAACGTCTTTCATATCCTCTGCCACCTGTGCAGTCACGGTGGTCATCCTTACAGGCAAGCCCGAAAGCCTTGAAAGCTTTTCCGTTTCCTCAAACGTTGCCAGCACGTCCCTTGCGGTGGTATCGTTACCTATGTTGGAGTTGTTTATGATGGCGGTAAAACGCATTTTACAAGCATCCTCAATCTCGTGCATGACCTCCATAGCCTCCTCTGCCGTTGTTGTCAGCGGGCGATAGAAATTCACCACAAAGAACATCTCGTAATTGTTCTCCTCCAGTATAAACGGAACGTACCTGCCCAAGGCAAGTGCTCCTCTGTCGTCACCGCCTATATCCAGCACCGCATACCTATCCTGCCTTTCCACAAGGCTGTAAAGCTCCTGGGGCAATGCAGGCAGGTCAACGTTGGAATTTGCAAAGGCAGAGGATATAAGAGGTATCCCCGCCTCGCTAAGCTCCTTTTCGCTGTCCTTGGTTCTGAAATAAGGGTTGACGATATCCAGGTCCGCCACGGTGACCTCCTTGCCCATTTTTTTGAGCAAGAAAGCGTAATTCACCGCAATATTGGTCTTTCCGCTGCCGTAATGTCCTGCAAAAAGTGAAACTCGCTTTGGTTCCATACTCCACCTCACAGCTTGTTGCGGATGATCTTACCGCTGGTTGTCTTGGGAAGCTCCGTTTTGAATTCCACGATTCTGGGGTACTTATACGGTGCAGTCTTCTGCTTAACGTATGTCTGTATCTCCTTTTTGAGCTCCTCAGTAGGCTCGGTTCCCTTTGTAAGAACGATGCAAGCCTTAACCACCTGACCTCTGACCTCATCGGGTGCTGCACATACGCCGCACTCAAGCACGTAGGGCAGCTCCATAATAACGTTTTCGATCTCAAAGGGTCCGATCCTGTAACCCGAGGACTTGATAACGTCATCAACTCGTCCAACGTA
>JAGBHJ010000071.1 GCA_017935525.1 Clostridia bacterium
GCAGACTTTATCATGTCCAGATTATGCTCTATTACGATCATGGTATTGCCCGAATCCACAAGCCTCTGCAGAATGTCGATGAGCCTGTGTACGTCTGCAATGTGAAGACCCGTTGTAGGCTCGTCCAGAATGTATATCGTTCTGCCTGTGGAGCGCTTGCTCAGCTCCGTTGCCAGCTTTACTCTCTGTGCTTCGCCGCCCGAAAGGGTGGTGGAGGGCTGGCCCAGCTTTATGTAGCCCAGACCAACGTCCTTTAACGTTACCAGCTTGCGGTAGAGGGCAGGCAGATTTTCAAAGAATACCAACGCCTCGTCAACCGTCAAGTCGAGCACGTCGGCAATGCTCTTGCCCTTGTACTTTACCTCCAGAGTTTCTCTGTTGTATCTCTTGCCGCCGCAGACGTCGCAAGTGACGTAAACGTCGGACAAAAATTGCATTTCTATGCGCTGAATGCCGTCGCCCTGGCACGCCTCGCATCTGCCGCCTGCCACGTTAAAGCTGAAGCGGCTCTTTTTGTATCCTCGGACCTGGGCATCCTTTGTCATGGCGAAAACGTCACGGATAAGGTCAAACAGACCCGTGTAGGTTGCGGGGTTGGAGCGTGGAGTCCTGCCGATGGGGGACTGGTCGATGGTGACGACCTTATCCAGATTTTCCATACCCTCTATTCTATCATGCTTGCCGGGAGTGGTCTGCGCACGGTTGAGCTTTGCGGAAAGCGCCTTGTTGAGTATGTGGTTTACAAGACTGCTCTTGCCCGAGCCGGAAACACCCGTAACGCAGGTCAAAACACCTATGGGGAATGCCACGTCAATGCCCTTGAGGTTGTTTTCCGCCGCACCGTACACTCTTAAGGATGCTGTGGACTCACGTCTTTTAGATGGGATGGGGATGGTCTTTTGTCCGTTGAGGTATTGCCCCGTAATGGAGTTCGGGCAGGCAAGGATATCGTCCAACGTACCTTGTGCGATGATCTCGCCGCCGTAAATGCCCGCACCGGGACCTACGTCTATAATGTGGTCCGCAGAGCAGATGGTCTCCTCGTCGTGCTCTACAACGATGACTGTATTTTTAAGATCTGTCAGCTTGCGGAGGGTCGCCAGCAGCTTGCCGTTGTCCCTCTGATGCAGACCGATGGAAGGCTCGTCCAGTATATACATAACACCCACAAGACCGGAGCCTATCTGCGTGGCAAGGCGGATTCTCTGCGCCTCGCCGCCGGAAAGAGTTCCTGCGCTTCTTGCAAGAGTAAGGTAGTCAAGTCCCACGTTTATGAGGAAAGAAAGCCTTGCTTTTATCTCCTTTACCACCTGATGGACGATTATCTCCTCCTTGGGAGTAAAAGTAAAGCTGTTGATGGCTTCCAATGCTCTTTGGATGGACAGCATCGTAAACTGATGTATGTTGTATTCCCCAACCGTAACGGCAAGGCTTTCGTCGGATAGTCTTGCGCCCTTACATTCGGGGCATTGGGTATCCTTCATAAATCTTTCAAGATCCATCAAGGACCATTGGGAATCCGTCTGGTCGTAGCGCCTTGCAATTATATTTACCAAGCCCTCAAAGTCGGACTTCTGTACGTTGCCCTTATACACCATGGGTATCTGAACGCCCTTGGTACCGTGGAGGATCGCAAACTGCGTTTCCTGTGGCAACTCGCCAAAGGGAGTGTCCATAGAGCCTCCGTAATGGGCTACAATGGCGTTGAAATACATATTAGCCATTGTACCCTCCTCAACAGAATAAAAGCCCGGAGCCTTTATAGCGCCGTTATTGATGGACTTTGTGGGGTCGGGTACTATGCAGTTGACGTCTACCTCCTTGAATATGCCCAGACCGTGGCACTTTTTGCAGGCGCCTATGGGGGCGTTAAAGGAGAACATGGCGGGGGACAGCTCGGGCATATTTATGCCGCAGTCGGGGCAGGCGTAGTTCTGGCTGAAAAGCATATCCTCGCCGTTGATGATGTTTATCATCACCAGCCCGTCAGCAAGCCCCAGAGCAGTTTCTACAGAGCCTGTCAGACGGCTTGTGACCTCGTCACGGATTATGAGTCTGTCAACCACTATCTCAATATTGTGCTTCTTTTGCTTGTCCAGGTCGATCTCCTCATCCAGCTGCAGGGTGACGCCGTCCACTCTTACACGGGCAAATCCGTCCTTTACCATCTTTGCAAACTGGTTTTTGAACTCACCCTTTTTGTTGCGGACAACGGGGGCAAGCACCTGGATCCTGGTGCCGTTGGGCAGGGACAGTATCTGGTCGATTATAACGTCAATGGACTGCTTGCGCACCACCTTGCCGCACTTAGGACAATGGGGCACGCCAACCTTGGCGTAGAGCAGACGCAGATAGTCGTATATCTCTGTAACCGTGCCCACCGTGGAGCGAGGGTTACGGGAGGTGGTCTTCTGATCTATTGAAATGGCGGGGGACAAGCCCTCAATGTAGTCAACGTCGGGCTTTTCCATCTTGCCCAAAAACATTCTTGCGTAGGAGGACAGCGACTCCACGTACCTGCGCTGACCCTCTGCGTACAGGGTATCAAAGGCAAGGGATGATTTTCCCGAGCCGCTGAGGCCTGTGATGACCACGAATTTGTCGCGGGGGATCTGGATGTCAACGTCTTTCAGGTTGTGCTGTCGGGCACCCTTTATGATTATCTTGTTGTCGTTCATATGTTTTCCTTTATTTTTGTGATTTCAACTGAATTATAGCATCTCTTATGATGGCAGCCTGCTCAAAATTAAGCTCCTTGGCTGCAATCTGCATTTCCTTTGTAAGGCGCTCGATCTCCTTGGCAATATCCTTGACAGCGGGCTTTGCAGCCTTTGCCTTTGTGGATTGAGTTGGCGTCTTGTGGATATCGATGACGTCACGTATTGCCTTTTCCACAGTATGGGGGGTGATATTGTTGTCAATATTGTACTGCATCTGTATAGCGCGGCGGCGGGCAGTTTCATCCATAGCCCTTTGCATGGAGTCAGTAACTGTATCTGCGTACATTATGACTCTGCCGTTGACGTTACGGGCGGCTCTGCCCATGGTCTGTATGAGGGAGGTTTCCGAGCGCAAAAAGCCCTCCTTGTCCGCATCCAGTATTGCCATGAGGGACGCCTCGGGCACGTCTATACCCTCTCTCAATAGGTTTATACCCACCAGCACGTCAAACTTACCCAAACGGAAATCGCGGATAAGCTCCATTCTTTCCATTGTATCCACGTTATGGTGCAGATAACGCACCTTTATGCCTGCATCCTCCAGGTAGCGTGTCAAGCTTTCTGCCATGCGGATGGTGAGGGTGACTACTATCGTCCTTTCGTCCAGGGCGATCCTCTTTCGTATCTCGCCAATAAGGTGGTCGATCTGCCCCTCCGTGGGATGGATCTCCACCTCGGGGTCGCAAAGGCCCGTGGGGCGGACTATAAGCTCTACGGTCTTGTCGGAATGCTCCTTTTCGTAGGGACCGGGTGTGGCGCTGACAAAAATGGTCTGGGGCATCTTTTGCTCAAACTCCTCAAACCTCAGCGGTCTGTTGTCAAAGGCGGAGTCAAGCCTGAAGCCGTAGCGGACCAGATTCTTTTTTCTGGCAAGGTCGCCGCCAAACATACCCCTTACCTGGGGCAGAGTTACGTGGGACTCGTCCACCATCAGAACAAAGTCGTCGGGGAAGAAGTCTATCAGCGTATATGCGGGCTCGCCCGGCTGTCTGCCGTCAAAGTATCGGGAATAATTCTCAATACCGTTGCAGTAGCCTATCTCACGTATCATCTCCAGGTCGTAATTTGTCCTTTCACGGATGCGCTGAGCCTCTATGAGCAGATTATTATCTCGGAAGTATTTTACCTTGTCCTCCATATCCGCCTCTATACGGGCTAATTTGGAGTCTATATCGGTTGGGTCCGTAACAAAGTGTGTGGCGGGGAATATTGCCTTGTGGTTAAGAGTTGAGGTGATCTCGCCCGTTGTGGGGTTTATCTCGCAGATCCTGTCGATCTCGTCTCCAAAGAATTCTATCCTCACCGCGCTTTCCTCGGTGTTTGCGGGGACAACGTCCACCACGTCACCGCGGACACGATATGTGTTACGGGTAAAGTCTATGTCGTTTCTCTTATACTTGACCTCTGTCAGCCTTTCTATAAGCTCGTCCCTGTCCATTATCATGCCGGGGCGCAGAGAGATCATTGATTTTTTGTATGAGTCGGGGTCGCCGATGCTGTAAATGCAGGAAACGCTGGACACCACAATAACGTCCCTGCGCTCCAGCAATGCGGCTGTGGCGGAGTGACGCAGACGGTCGATCTCGTTGTTGATGGAGGTTTCCTTTTCTATATAGGTATCCGTATGGGGGATATAAGCCTCGGGCTGATAATAGTCGTAATACGATACGAAGAATTCTACCGCATTTTCGGGGAAAAAGGACTTAAGCTCGGCACAGAGCTGGGCGGCAAGGATCTTGTTGTGCGCCAGCACCAGCGTGGGACGGTTTGCCTTTGCGATGACGTTTGCCATGGCGAAGGTTTTACCCGAGCCTGTTACGCCCATGAGCACCTGGTTTTTAACGCCGTTGTTAAGCCCGTCAACCAGCTTTTCTATTGCCTGGGGCTGGTCGCCCGAGGGTGTGTATTCGGAATGAAGCTTGAACATACTGTGCCTCCTTGTTGAATTATTCCACTGTTTTCCGTTTGATATTATAGCATATGAGTGACAAATTGTCAAGGGATGATTTACCTTGTAAAGTAAAAAAACGGAAATTTTATATTGCAAGGGAAGAAAACTGCTTTTGTTGGTAAAACGTGTCCACGTCCGGCTTTTGCGGCAAAACAAAAGGCGATCTGCTTTATTGCCGATCGCCGCGAAGCTCTTATTATTCTATGTTGTTTTTCTCTTTATAATACGGATTATTGGGTGTGGCGTCAAAGCCGTCGGGCAGGTAAAGGCTGTTTACAACGTTTTTGTATGCAATATCCGTAAAATACTCCGTAAAGGAAAGACCTACGTAGATTATTCTGTGAGTGTTTTCGTACAAAAGTGCGTAAACCACGTTAGTGTCCGTGGCGTAGATTGCAGCAACGTCAAAGCGGAATTCCCCGATACCGTAGACTGTGGGCTCCTCTGTGCTTGCAAGGCTCTTAAGGCGTGCCTTTTCCTCCTCATACTCGGACTGACTGCACTCATAAACAAGATAGCCAAAGTAGTTTGCCTTTTGAGGCTCATAGTATTCAAAGTAGAACTCGCTGTGCGTGGAGGTTGCGGGGATCCTTGCAGGGAAGATTTCCTTGCCACCGCCGAACTGCTCAATATATTTGCCGTTCTGCCCCAGATACTCGGTGTATTTGCCGGGGGCGGTGGTCATGTCCCTCTTAAAATTCAACGAATTGCCCCAAACAAAGAAAAGTGCCGTTGCTATTGCCACAATGGCAATGCAAATTACGATGATGGTGATGGATTGTTTTTTGATCTTATCGATTGTCATACTGTACCTCTTTTTCTATTTTTCTGTCGTATAAAAGTATATAATAAAAAGGCGGTTTTGTCAAGATTTTTTTGAGAATATATTGACTTTTGGTGCCTCATATGGTAAAATAAAAAATATGATTGATTTGGAGGTAAGCATGATCATATTGGACAAGCCGAAAAACGGAGAGGTCATTAACCTGCAGAAGAAATATCAGGCAAGATTTATTGCAGGGAATCATACCAGAACGTCGGGCTGTGATGAGAATGATGAGGACTGGTTTGATGCACAAAGTGAGGTAGACGACGGCACAAGGCCGTTGCCTGTCAGATTTGAATGGCAGGGTGAGGGCTTTGTGCTGGAGCTGAGCACCTCTGCCGATATGAAGAACGCAAAGGAATATGCCGTTTGCGGCAATTCTGTTGAGTTATACAACCTGCCCGTTGGCAAGAGCTATTACTGGCGAGTGAGGGGTGAGGAGGTCTCCGAGGTAAGGAGATTTTACATTCTTGACCGTACTCCCAGAACGCTGTACGTTGACGGCGTGTGGAACATGAGGGACCTTGGTGGATACAAGGCGGATGGCGGCAGAGTTAAATACGGGATGCTGTACAGAGGCGCCGCGTTTGAGGACCTTGCTGATAAGAGGTTTGAGATAACTCCCGAGGGCGTAAAGGCAATAATGGATATAGGACTCCGCACGGAGGTGGATTTCCGCGTTGAGGCACCTGAAGAAAGAGAGTTGACCAAGGAGGTTATGAAGGATTCCGGCGTCAACAGACTGGGCTGCGACTGTGAGATGTACGACAAGATATTTACGCGGCAGGAATTCAGAGAGTCTCAGGCAGAGTTTATTCGCCTTTTGACAAAGGAAGAAACGTACCCGTTGTTCTTCCATTGTTATGCGGGGGCGGACAGAACGGGTACCTTTGCTTATATAATCGGCAGTATCCTGGGAGTGGACGAAAAGGACCTTATTGACGATTATGAATTTACTACCCTTTGCCCACACGGCTCAAGGGGCAGAAATTCCGACGAATGGAAGGCTTTTATGGCACAGCTTGCCAAGTACGACGGCGAAAGCAACCAAGAGCGCGTTGTTAATGCC
>JAGBHJ010000072.1 GCA_017935525.1 Clostridia bacterium
ACACGCCCCTCAAACGTGCGCGTATGCCAATTCCGCCACAACTGCATATAAATTTGTGCTCACAAACGAACAGATATATTATACAACAAAATACGGAATTTGTCAATACCTATTTTGAGAAAAAATAGAATTTTATATATCTGTGATTGAAAAAATTTGCCATATGTTGTATAATGTAGAAAACAAGACTTTGGAGGAAGATGCATGAATAATGAGATTGTAAAATACTTAAAGGTAAGCGGCATCAAGGGCGGTCACGTGCAGGGTATCGCTTACGACAGAAGAAATGAGTGTATGTACCTTTCGTTTACAACGGTGCTTATAAAGACGGACATGGAGGGCAATATTCTTGGCTCTGTGACGGGCATCGTTGGTCATTTAGGCTGTATTGCCATGGGGGATGACGGACGGGTATACGGTTCCTTGGAATACAAAAACGACAGTATCGGCAAGGGCGTTGCAGGCATGATGGGGGTAAAAGATGAGATACCCGACGGGTTTTACATCGCCATATTTGACGTTGACAGGATCGACAGAGTGGGAATGGACGGATATGCCGACGGTGTGATGACGGCTGTTTACCTGGATGAGGTTACGAAGGATTACGTTGCGCCCGGGCACAATTACGGCTGCAGCGGTATTGACGGCGTGACGTTTGCGCCGGCGGTGGGTAGGGCTGACGGCAAAAGGTATCTTTACGTTGCCTACGGTATTTACTCCGACACAAACAGGGACGACAACGACAACCAGATAATACTGAAGTACGATATTGAGGGCTGGGATAAGCTCCGACTGTGGCTTGACCAGACTAATATGCACAAAAGCGGACCGCAAAAGCCGGATGCCAAGTATTTTGTGATGACGGGAAATACCACATACGGCGTGCAAAACCTGGAATACGATGCTTCAAGCGGCACGGTGCTTGTGGCTGTTTACAAGGGAAGAAAGGAAAAATTCCCCAATTACTCCATGTTTTTTATAGACTGGACGAGGGAGCCCGAGGGGGATAAGCTGTTTTTGGCAGATATTGGAGAAAGGGATGAAGCCACGGGAATACGCGGATCGTGCTTTCCGCTGGGCACCACGGGCATGGTGAGCCTTGGGGAGGGACTGTTCTATGTTTCCTCAAGCTTCAATAATGAGCGTGGCCAAGGCAGCGTGGTGGAGCTGTATAAGCTGGACGCTGTCAGCGGATTGATGGAAAAAGTATAGGCAAAGTGTCCTTAAGGATACAGAAATCTAAGATCATATAAATCTCGGTAGGGTCGGCGCCTTCGATGACCCGAGAGACTTATTCATCTATAAAAAAGAAGACATAGAACGTAAAAACGCTCTATGTCCTTTTGCCATATGTCAATATCAATTACGCTGTAAGATCCGTGCCGTTCTTTACTGCTTCAAAATCAGCCTCGATCGCTGCAGAGGGCTTCTTTGTAAGTAGGGAAACCACAACTATGCAGATGCTGGAGAATATGAACGCAGGGAGTAGCTCGTAGATCGCAAACACGCCGCCAATGCCGCTGATAACAAGCTTCCACAGGAATACCATTGCGCCGCCGCCGACCATGCCTGCAACTGCGCCTGCACGGGTGGTTCTCTTCCAGAAAAGGGAGAACAGCATGATGGGGCCAAAGGTTGCACCAAAGCCTGCCCAAGCAAAGGACACGATGTTGAATATTACGCTATCCTTATCCAATGCGATGAGGATGGCGACCAATGCGATCACAAGGAGAGTGATCCTTGTAACCAGCATTACCTGCTTGTCAGTAGCCTTTTTGCGTGCGATACCGTGGAACAAATTCTTTGCAACGGCGGATGCGGCAATAAGAAGGTAGGAGTCTGATGAGCTGATGGTTGCAGCCAGAATGCCTGCCATAACAAATCCTGCAAGTATGGGGGGCAGGGAAGACGTTGCCAGAGTGATAAAGATGTTTTCTGCGCCGGGCTTTGTCAAGTGCTCCGTGGGGAATACTGCTCTGCCCATGATGCCGATAAATACGGCAACTGCCAGGGAGATAATTACCCAGATCATAGCGATCCTTCTGGAGGGCTTAAGCTCCTTTTCGTCACGGATGGCCATAAATCGGAGGAGTACCTGGGGCATACCGAAATATCCAAGACCCCACGCCAGCATGGAGCATACGCTGAGAATGGAATACTCTGCCTTTGCACCGAACATGGGATCACCTGCCGCATCAACCAGCTGCTTGCCGTTTTCGTCAAGCACGGGGGAAGCCATACCGAAGAATTCAAAGAAGCCGGGGATGCTCTGTGCGTTTTCGATAACTGCGCCAAGACCGCCTGCCGTAACAGTACCTATGAATACGATAACCACAAGGGCAATTATCATAACGATAGCCTGCATGAAGTCCGATGCGCTTTCCGCAAGGAAGCCGCCCAGCAATGTATAAAGAAGTACGAATATTGCGCCGATTATCATCATCCATACGTAAGGTGCGCCGAAGAGCTGTGCAAAAAGCTTACCGCAGGTAACAAAGCAGCTTGCGGCGTAAACCGTAAAGAATATAAGGATGAATACTGCCGCAATGGACATTATCAAGGGGCTCTTTTCACGGAAGCGGTTGGAGAAGAAGTCGGGCAGAGTGATGGAGTTGTTCGCTCTTACACTATAACGCCTGAGCCTCTTTGAAACCAAAAGCCAGTTAAAGTAGGTACCGATGGCAAGACCGATGGCAGTCCATGCTGCATCTGCAAGTCCGCACCAATATGCCACACCCGGCAAGCCCATAAGAAGCCATCCACTCATGTCGGATGCCTCTGCACTCATTGCGGTTACCCAAGGACCAAGGGATCTGCCGCCGAGAAAGTAGTTGTCGGAGCTCTTGTTTGCCTTTTTGGCATAAAGAACACCTATCAAAATAACCACAGCCATGTATATGACCATGGCGACCAGTATCTGGATCGTTTTAGCGTCCATCATTTCCTCCTGAAGATCGTTAAATGTGGACGATCTGCTTTTTTGCGGGCAGATACGTCGTTAAGAAATATAATAGGGATATTATAACACAAAGGTGGTGGTTTTGTAAAGCACTTTTTTCATAAAATATGAAAAAATATGCAGAAATATAGTATTTTCTGCAATTTTAATCGGTAGATATGCGTAGCGGTAAAGAGTGAAAAGAAGAAAAAATAAAAATGGGGAATCAAAAACAGATGGGGCTATAAAAAAGATATTTCTGCCGTTTTTGAGTATGAATTCGAACTCTCACAGCTTTTAGTGAAATCGTTCGCTTACGCTCACGGTGAAATAATTCACTTCGTAAATTGTGAAATATTGCTCCCTTCGGTCACAATGTGAAATAAAATTCGTCTCCTTACGCGCAAAGCGCATTTCACATGCAAAGCATATTTCACGCTCCGAAGGAGTATTTCACTCGCCGAAGACGAATTTCACTGAAAAAAGCCATTTGCGAAAGGCGGGTTCTCATAAGGAAGTTTGATTTCTCCATGTAAGGACCGGCGTTCTCGACGGTTCAAGACATATTGGCTACACGGTAAACAAAATAATTAACGCCGACAGAAAATCTGTCGGCGTTTGTTTTATTCGGTTCGATAAATTGGAATTTGGCGAACTAATATACAAAAATCTACATTCCTAACGCAACTGTATAAATTTCGTCTACTGGAAACGATATTTTTACCAAGCCTATAGAAGCAAATTCTCCTGTCAGTTTCTGGAACCTATGAAGTATCAAATCACTGGCTTTATAAAACACTTCTTCCGCATCTTCTTTGGTGAGTGCTAATGTGCAGTGCGGCATCCATCTGTTTGGACAATACCATTCCCACCCCTTTGTATCAAAATCCTTCAAGCATTCATGCAATTCTCTTTGAAATTGATACATAGTGTCATTCATCATTGGCGAAGCAAAAATAGTTTTTGTATCATTA